>NZ_JARAVO010000499.1:0-812 GCF_033792805.1 Streptomyces sp. PA03-1a | reverse complement strand
CTGGGCTTGATTCGCTTTGGCGGACATCCGAGATCTGGGGTTCAGCCCCGGGAGGATGTCCATCATGGAGAGCATGGGGAAGAAGAAGCCACGCCCTCGCCGCTCGTTCACGCCGGAGTTCAAAGCCGAGATCGTCGAGCTGTGCCGGCGTGGCGACCGCTCGGTCGGCCAGGTCGCCAAGGACTTTGACCTGACCGAGACCGCGGTGCGCGACTGGGTCAAGCAGGCCGAGGTCGACGCCGGCGAGCGAGACGGCCTGACCAGCAGCGAACGCGAGGAACTGGCCGCGCTGCGGCGGGAGAACCGCCGGCTGCGCGAAGACGTGGAGGTCCTCAAGCGGGCCACGGCTTTCTTCGCCAAGGAGACCCGGTGACGGTGCACCCGTTCATCGAGGCGGAGAAGCAGGCAGGTCACAGCGTCAAGCGCGCGTCTGAGCTGCTGCAGGTCTCCCGTGCCGCCTTCTACGCCCGCCGCACCGCCACCCCAGGGCCGCGCGCGGTCCGTGACGCCGAGCTGACCGAACAGATCACCAAGGTCCACACGCGATCGCGCGGAACCTACGGAGCCCCGCGCGTCCATGCGGTGCTCCAGCGGGAAGGCTCCCAGTGCGGCCGCCGCCGTGTCGCCCGCCTCATGCGGGCCGCCGGTCTGCAGGGCCGCCATCGCAGAAGGCGGCACCCGACCACGGTCCCCGACCCCACGGCTGCCGCCCGGCCCGATCTCATCGTCCGCGACTTCCAGCCCGACCCCACCGGACTCGACGTCCGCTGGTGCGGCGACATCACCTACATCCCGACCGACGAGGGCTGGCT
>NZ_JARAVO010000498.1:0-818 GCF_033792805.1 Streptomyces sp. PA03-1a | reverse complement strand
ATCCACCGCATCCCGATCCGTGGTCAGATCCCCCGCGAAGTGACGATCACCCGTGGCATCAGGCACGTACTTCACTGCGACAACGATCCTCAAGCTCACGCCTGCACTCCTACTGCTGCATGGGTACGTCAACTGCCCTTGTGAAGGCAGCATAGGCGCCTTCGACGGCGGCTCCCCGTTGGGACGCACGGCGCTCCGGCAGAAATATTACTCGCCAGTACAGCCGTCGGTCCCCCGGCAGGCAAGGGCGGTGGACTGTGACCTTGCCGACCCGGGCCTGATGGAGGGACTCAGTGGCGCAGCGCGTTGTAACGCCCGTGGTGGTAGAGCAGCGGGCGGGCCGCTTCGCCCTCGGGGGCGCCCGCCACGGCCTGGGCGACGACGATGCGGTGGTCACCGGCGGGTATGCGCGCCACCACACGGGCGACCAGCCAGGCCTGGACATCCTCCAGGAGCGGTACTCCATACGGGCCGGGTCCCCACGCGGTGGGCGGCGCGAAGCGATCGGCACCGCTGCGGGCGAAGGTGGCGGCCACCTCCTCCTGGTGCTCGCCGAGGATGTGGACGCCCACGTGGGTGGCTTCCGCGACGGTGCGCCACGCGGAGCCGGCGGTGCTGATCCCGAAGGACAGCAGGGGCGGCTCGGCGGACACGGAGGTGAGGGAGGTGGCCGTGAAGCCCGCGGGGCGGGTGCCGGCCGCGGTGATGACCGCGACCCCGGCGGCGTGACGGCGGAAGACGGCACGGAAAGCGGTCGGGTCGAATTCGGTCGGGTCGAAGGCGCCGGTCACGGCGGGCGGCGGGGCCAGGGGGACCGG
>NZ_JARAVO010000497.1:0-828 GCF_033792805.1 Streptomyces sp. PA03-1a | reverse complement strand
ACCCAGCTCATGAGCTTGCGGAGCTTCTTGCCGGTGGTCTCCAGCAGGTGGTTCTCGTCGGCCTTCTTGTACTCGTTGTACCGGGGCAGGCCGGCGTTGTACTCGGCGATCCAGTTGTTGGCGAACGAGCCGTCCTGGATCTCACCGAGGATCTTCTTCATCTCGGCCTTGGTGGCGTCGGTGATGATGCGCGGACCGGTGACGTAGTCACCCCACTCGGCGGTCTCCGAGATCGACCAGCGCATCTTCTCCAGACCGCCCTCGTACATCAGGTCCACGATGAGCTTCAGCTCGTGCAGGCACTCGAAGTACGCGATCTCCGGCTGGTAACCGGCCTCGGTCAGCGTCTCGAAACCGGCCTTGACCAGCGCCGCCGTACCACCGCACAGCACCGCCTGCTCACCGAACAGGTCGGTCTCGGTCTCCTCCGTGAACGTCGTCTTGATGACACCCGCGCGAGTGCCGCCGATCGCCTTGGCGTACGACAGCGCCAGCGCGAAACCGCCCCCGGTCGCGTCCTGCTCCACGGCCGCGATGCACGGCACACCGCGGCCCTCCTCGTACTGACGGCGCACCAGGTGACCCGGGCCCTTGGGCGCCACCATGCACACATCGACACCGGCCGGAGGCTTGATGAAGCCGTACCGGATGTTCAGGCCGTGCCCGAAGAACAGCGCGTCGCCGTCCTTCAGGTTGTCCTTCACGGACTCCTCGTACACCCGCGCCTGGATCGGGTCCGGGACCAGGATCATGATGACGTCGGCCTCGGCCGCGGCCTCCGCAGGGCTCACCACGCGCAGGCCCTGCTCCTCGGCCTTCGCCTTGGAC
>NZ_JARAVO010000496.1:0-837 GCF_033792805.1 Streptomyces sp. PA03-1a | reverse complement strand
GCCGTGTCGTCAAATGCCCGCCTGCTCGGCGACGCCTGGTGCGGCACTCCCCCAGCCTTCGGCCGGAGGTGCCCCCACGCTGCGTTGTCGAATCGTCCGGGCAGCCCACTACGAGGACGGCTCTCCGCCTTGCGAGTGCACCGCACCTGGGGGCACCTCCCAGCGGAGCTGGGGGAGCTCATGTGACGACACGACCTAGCCCTGCGGCAGCGCCGCGAAGAGGTCGACCGGGTTCCCGTCCGGGTCCAGGACCACGGCGTACCGCATCCCCCAGGGCGCGTCGAAGGGCTTCAGGTGCCCCGCGTACCCGGCCCCGGTCAGCTCGGCGAACGTCGCGTCCACCTCCTTCGGCCCGTCGCAGGTGAAGGCCAGCGCCATGCGGTGACCGCCCTGCGGCGGCGCCCAGGAGGAGTCGAACGACCGGACGGTCTCCACGGTGTCCCACGCCATCCGCAGCCCCCCGGGCAGCGCCACCTCCACATGCGGGTCCGCCTCCACCCCGGCGGGGATCTCCAGCCCCAGCCTGCGGTAGAAGGCCAGCGAGGCGGCCATGTCGGCCACGACGATCTCGACGACATCGAAACGAAGGGTCATGCCGCAACCGTAGGGTCGCGCCGCCCGGCCCGTCTTGAACGAATCGGACACGCACCGCCCCCGCCTCACGCGTCTTGCGCGGCGGAGCCGGTCAGCCGCGGGGGCGGGCCGGGGGGTCGTCCGTGGCACGGCCGAGCGGTGTGGCCGAGACGGAGTCGGTCTGGCGGGCGGAGGAGGCTGCGCGGCGCGGATCGGGGGAGCCGGTGCGGCGGTCCGGGCCGGGGGTCTCGGACGGCTCCGGGA
>NZ_JARAVO010000495.1:0-860 GCF_033792805.1 Streptomyces sp. PA03-1a | reverse complement strand
GGGTCGGGGCGACCTTCTTGGCCCGGCGGACCTGGTCCCCGAGCTCGTAGAGCTGCTCGGGCGAGCATGCCTGCGCCAGGCCCGGGAAGAGCTGCTGCTCCTCCTCCCTGACGTGCTCGGTGACATCGGTGATCAACTTTCCCACCATTTCGTCGAACCGGGCGTCGTCGATGTCGACGTCCTCCAGGTCCTTGAGGACCTGTTCGACCTCGGCGTGTTCCTGGATCTCCTTGTCGGCCAGGGCGTCCCCGCCGGGCAGGTGCTTCCTGACGGCCGGGTAGAGGTACATCTCCTCGGCCACCGAGTGGCGTACGAGCTCGATGGTGACCTCGTCGAGCACGTTCCGGCGTTCCTTGTCACCCGCGGGCAGGGCCCGCAGACGGGCGAAGTACTCCTCCACCTCGCGGTGGTCGGCCGTGAGCTCTGCGATCACGTTTCCGCCGTGTCCCATCACATGACTCCCTTCCGGGTCGGCGTGCGGTCGACGGTCTTCTCCCGGGCTGCTTCCCGGTCCCACGGAGGACACGCCCCCTTTGTCGGCCATCCGGACGACGATCTTCGGCCCAGGCCGCCACCACGTGGATGCCGGGATCGATCGCTACGCCGTGTAGGGCGCGGGTGGCCGGGTAGCAGCCTGCACTGAGGCGGTGATCCGCTTCCGGAGAAGGTGATGTGTGATGGCCGGGACCACCGGACCCCGGGACCGTGCGAAGGACAAGGCGACGGTCGAGGCCTTGCTGGACAGCGAGGGGCACACCTATGCCGAGGACGCCGGCATCAAGCTGAAGAACACCCCGCAGCCGCTCTACCAGGCGCTGGTGGCAGCCTGCCTGCTCAGTGCCCGGATCAAGGCGTCCGTG
>NZ_JARAVO010000494.1:0-895 GCF_033792805.1 Streptomyces sp. PA03-1a | reverse complement strand
CGCCGGGGCGCGGGGGGCAGGCCCCTCAGGCGCCGGTGCCTTCGTCCTCGACGTCGCCCTCCTCCTCGTCCTCGTCGACGGGCTTCGCGCCTCCGGCGTGAGGGGTCGCCGCTGCGTCGGCGGGGTCAGTCCGTCGGGAACCGGGACGGGGGTGACTCGAGGTCCTCGAGTTCGATGCCCGGGGCGGAGAGGACGACGTCGCCGGCGATGTGGACGGTGTGCTGTTCACCGGTCTCCAGGTCGTTGACCTGGTATTCGTCCACGAGCAGGGGGTCGTTGTCGGTGGTGTGTGCTTCGCTCGTGATCAGGGCCCACGACTGGTCGAGGGTGCGGGGTGCGAGCACGGGGGGTTGGAATGCGACGAGGCGTACGCGGGTGGCCGGGGAGCCGGGCCGCAGGCGGAGCAGGCGCGCGGTGGCGACGTAGAACGCGGGTGACGCGCCGGTGAAGGCGTGGGCGGGGACGTTGCCCTCCTGAGCGTGTTCGCCGGAGGGGTCGGTACGGACCCAGGTGAGGCCGTCGAGGGCGGCGCCGCGGACCTGCCAGCTCGCGGCGTGCAGTTCCAGGCGGATGGGGCGGCCGAGTTCGTCGATGGTGAGGTCGACGGAGCCGGCGTGGCCGCCGTCGGGGTGGGTGTTCTGTGCGGTGTAGCGCCAGCCGGCGGGGCCGGTGGCGCAGTGGAAGTGTTCTTCGCCGAGGGGGGTGTGGTCGTGGGTGTCGTGGAACGAGTAGCGGCCGCGGGGCATGGTTCGACCTTACAAAGCGGGCGGGGGCCCGACGGGGCAGGCCCCCGCCCGCTTTGTAAGGTCTGACCATGCACCGCGCCCGTCACTCGTGCACGCACAACAACGAACCAGCCCTTTAAACAAAATTAAACCTGCAGAAGAAAGCAACC
>NZ_JARAVO010000493.1:0-906 GCF_033792805.1 Streptomyces sp. PA03-1a | reverse complement strand
GGCCGGCGAAGGGGCCTGGACCCGGTCGGGTGCGGCGGGCTGCTCCGCACGCTCGGGGGTGCCCCACGACACGCGGGGCGCGGGGGCCTGACGGGCCGGGTCGGCGACCCACGCCCGCTCCGGGGCGGGATCCGGACGGGGCTCCTGCCGCGGCTGCTCCGCGGGGCGCGACTGCGGCTGCGGCTGCGGCTGTGCCTGCAGCCCGGTGAAGGTGCCGGTGCCGGGTCCGCGTTCGGCCCTCGGCGCCAGCGGGTCCTCGTCCAGGAACATCGGCCCGGACTCCTCCAGCGCGGGGGTCCACGGCGTCGCCGCCGGGGTCTGCGGCACCGGGGGCGCGGGCGGCGGTGCCAGCACGGGGCCGGCCGCTGCCACGGCGGCACCGGACGGCGGCGCGAGGTCCTCCCCGGGCTGCGGGGCGGGGCGGCTCGTACCGGGCACCCAGGAGGACCCGTTCCAGTACCGGATGTAGCCCGGGATGGACGGGTCCGGGTAGTACCCGGGACCGGGCAGACTCCCGCCGCTGCTACCGGAGGTCATCCGAGACAACTCCCCTCACGACCGACACGCTCGGACCAGCCCGCCGTCCCCGGCGTGCAAGGGACGACACTAACGAAGAACGCGGCGGGCGGACGAAAGAAACGATCCTTGGGCGAGGATCGGTATTCCGGGGCAAATCCCGTCGACCGAACCGATACGCTTCCGAACTGACACCGCCTCGGACGGACGGGGACGTGCGCGCCGCGCCTACGGCCCCGCGGCGCGCACGTCCCCGTCCGTCCGAGGCGGTGTCAGTTCAGAAGCATATCGGTTCGGTCGACGGGATTGGCCCCGGAATACCGACCCTCGCCACACGACCGTTTCTTTTGTCCGCCCCCCCCGATTTTCGTTTGTGTACTCCCTTTCAAC
>NZ_JARAVO010000492.1:0-951 GCF_033792805.1 Streptomyces sp. PA03-1a | reverse complement strand
AGGAAGAGCCGGTCACCGGCGCCGCCCCCGCCGGCTCGGCGCCGGTGACCGGCTCTTCCTGGCGGCCGTCGTCGGCGTCCCGCTCCTGGCCCTCCTGGTCTTCGTCTGGCTCCCGGCACTGGCCTCCATGGGCCTGTCCTTCACCAGCTGGGACGGCATCTACCTGTCCGACATCCACTGGGTCGGGCTCGACAACTACCACCAGATCCTCACCAACTACCCGCCGTTCTGGCCCGCGGTGCGGCACAACGTCATCTGGCTGCTCTTCACGGCGCTGCTGCCCACCCCGTTCGGGATCTTCCTCGCCTACCAGCTCGACCGGAAGCTCCGCTTCACCCGGGTCTACCAGACGGCGATCTTCCTGCCGATGGTGCTCTCCCTGGCCGTGGTCGGCCTGATCTGGGAGATCATCTACAACCCCGACACGGGCCTGCTGGACGGCATCCTGGGCGCGGTGGCCCCCGGCCACCACGTCGACTGGCTGGGCGACCCCGACCTCAACCTGTGGGCCGTCCTGGTCGCCTCGGCCTGGCGGCACACCGGCTACATCATGATCCTCTACCTGGCCGGGCTGAAGGGCTTCGACCCGGCCCTGAAGGAGGCCGCCGCGCTCGACGGCGCCAACGGCCGCCAGACCTTCCTGAAGGTTGTCTTCCCCGCCCTCAAGCCGGTCAACGTCATCATCCTGGTCGTCACCGTCATGGAGTCCCTGCGGGCCTTCGACGTCGTCTACGTGCTCGGCGGCGGCGTTGGCAGCAAGCCCGGCATGGAACTGCTGTCGCTGCTGATCACCGACAACATCATCGGCGAGTCCAGCCACATCGGTTACGGCTCCGCCCTCGCGGTCGTCCTGCTCCTGGTCTCCCTCGCCGCCATCGGGACCTTCCTCGTCCAGAACTTCCGCAAGGAGGACCGGTGACCACGACCGCCACCCCGCCCGTCACCCCGGCC
>NZ_JARAVO010000491.1:0-963 GCF_033792805.1 Streptomyces sp. PA03-1a | reverse complement strand
CGCACCACCCACACCCCGGCCACCGGACACCACGATCGCGGCCTCCGTCAGATCCGGACGCCCCGTCGCCTCCCGCGGCGTACGCGCCACCACCTTCGTCCCCGTGGCCAGCGCACCGAACTCCACCGCCAGCTCCTCCACCGCACCCGCCGCCGAAACAGCCTCCACCGGCGCAGAATTCGGCTTCACCGTGATCACCGGAACACCCGTGGTGACCCGCGACCTCGTCGTGAACGACGCCGCGAACGCCGACTGCGTCGCCACCGGACCCTGCTCACCGGCCACCACATCCACCGCATCGGTGATGATGCCCGACCCCAACCGCAACGCCAGCCGCGCCGCGACCTCCTTGCCCTCACCCGACGACGGCACCAGCACCGCCACCGGACTCACCACCCGCGCAGCCGCCTGAAGCGCATCCACCTTCGGCACCACCAGAAACTGCGCGAACTCCGCAGCCTCATTGACCAGCACCCGCACCGCACCATGCCCGGCCAGCACACCCGCCGCCGCACCGGCACCCGCACCCAGCGCCACCGCCACCGGCTCACCCAGCCGACGCGCGATCGTCAGCAACTCCAGCGTCGGCTTGCGGACCGCACCATCCACATGATCGACGTAAACGAGGACTTCACCCATGGGAAATCAGATCTCCTAGCAGAACGAGGAACGAACGACGACGCTTCAGATGAACTTCTGGCCCGCGAGGAACTCCGCGAGCTGCTTGCCGCCCTCGCCCTCGTCCTTCACGATCACACCGGCCGTCCGCGGCGGACGCGCCACCGCCTCATCCACCGTGCTCCACGCACCCGCCAGACCCACCTGGCCCTCATCGACACCCAGATCCGACAGATCCAGGGACTGCACCGGCTTCTTCTTCGCCGCCATGATCCCCTTGAACGACGGATACCGCGCCTCACCCGACTGATCCGTCACCGACACCAACGCCGGCAACGACGCCTC
>NZ_JARAVO010000490.1:0-968 GCF_033792805.1 Streptomyces sp. PA03-1a | reverse complement strand
CTACCGGGCGGCCGGGCCCGGCACGACCGCGCAGTCAGTGTCCCGCCCGGGCCCGGCCGCCCGGTAGGGGGCCGGATCCGCTCAGGGAGCTCCACGCACGGGCCGGGGTTCCGTATCGCCCCACCCAGCACATCCGTGAACTGGGCACGCTGCTCTGCATGGTCGAGGCCGGCCTCGGCGTCGCGGTCGTCCCCTCCCTGGCGGGGAGCATGCTGCCCGGCGGCCTCACCCTCGTCCCCGTACTGCCGCGCGTGGAACGGCGGTTGCTCCTCACCGGGCCGGCCACGCGCCCCTGGCACCCGCACGTGACCGCGATCCGGGACCTGTGCCAGGGGACCGGCCCCGTGATGTGACCCCGCGCGCGGCGTACGGCGGACAGGGGCTCACCCCGTGGCCGCGAGCACGGTCGTACGGCCTCCCAACGCGGCGGAGAAGCGGTCGGTGACCTGCGTCAGGGCCTCGGCCGTGGCGGGCGCGACGGTCAGCGTGCCGTCGTCGGCCACGGTGAGGTCCTTGTCGAGCGTGAACCACCCCGGGACGATGTGGGCGGCGCCCATGGAGCTCAGCACCGGGCGCAGCGCGTAGTCGATGGCCAGGACGTGGGCCGTGGTGCCGCCGGTGGCCAGCGGCAGCACGGTCTTGTCGGCGAGGGCGAACTGCGGGAGCAGGTCGAGCAGCGACTTCAGCAGGCCCGAGTAGGCGGCCTTGTAGACGGGCGTGCCGATCACCACCCCGTCCGCCCGCTGGAACAGGGCCGCGGCCCCGGTGATGGCCGGGTGGTGGACGTCGGCGCCGAGCAGGGCGTCGGCGGGCAGCGTACGCACGTCCAGGGGGACCACCTCGTGGCCCTGGAGCCGCAGCCGGTCGTCCAGGTGGCGCAGCAGCCGTGCGGTGCGGGAGGTGGCGGAGGGGCTTCCGGAGACGGACAGGATGACGGCCATGGGGACCTTCCGGGTTCGGGCGGGCGG
>NZ_JARAVO010000048.1:0-44081 GCF_033792805.1 Streptomyces sp. PA03-1a | reverse complement strand
CCTTCCGGCTCGGCCGGAAGAGCTGGCGGCCCTGGTGCCCAAGGCCGCCCACGCGGTCTTCGCGGCCGCCCTGGTGCGGGCGGCGCTCGACCGCCACGTCGTCGAAGAGGTCGCCGAGGCACAGTCCTGAGCGAGGGCTCCTAGCGGCGCGCCTCGGGGAGCTTCTCGGCGAGTTCCGTCAAGCTAGCCGCTTCCCAGTTCGCAGGCGTCATGATTTCGGGATAGTGTGCGCGCCCCCTTCGCAGCCACGCTCCCGCCAAACCGGCGCGTCGCGCGCCGTCGACGTCCCAGGGATGCACGGCCACGAGCATCGCCTCGGCAGGCCGCACGCCCGCGGTGTCCGTGGCGTGGAGGTACGCGTCCCGAGAGGGCTTCCAGCAGCGCGGCCCCGAGACGTCCAGCAGGGCGTCGAAGTGCTCCAGCAGGCCGGCGCTGTCGAGCAGCCGTTGCGTCGTGGCCTGGGAGCCATTGGTCATCGTCAGCAGCCGGTAGCCGGCGGCGTGCAGCATCTGGACGCCCTCGGGCACATCCGGGTGCACGGTGAGCGCGGCGAATCCTTCGACCAGGTGGTGGGCGGCGACCTCCGCGTCACCGGTCCAGTCGCCCAACCCGGTGAGCAGGGCACGCGCGTTTTCCGTGGCGATCTCGGAGAAGTCCGCGTACCCGCCAGCGGCCGTCAGTGCGAAACCGTCGCGGAGGATCCCGGCGAACCAGGTGGGCAGCAGGTCGGCGGACGCGCCGACGTCCGCGAAACGATCGCCTAGGGGAGTCATGTCGCTGAGCGTTTCATTCACGTCGAAGACGATCACGCCAATGCGGTTCACGGCCACGATGACGACTCCTGAGCGGTGGCTGGTGCGCTGTTTCTCCATCGTGCGACACCGTCGGTGCGCGCGCGGCCTCCGTGCGTTGCCGCCTGGGTGCGGATTGTTCAGCCTCGCATTTCTGGGCAGCACGTATATGAGGTGATAAAGATGGATGAAGGTGGGCGTAATGGATCCTCCGCCGTCATGGACGCGATGGCGCACCCCCTCGACACGATGAAGTCCACGGCGCAGCGTCTGCCAGGGGCGGACACGGTCAAAGGGGCCGTCGACAACGTACTGGACACGGTCGGGGTGGTGTCGCCGAGGACGCGGCGGGTGGCCGCCTACACCGGGGCCGGGCTCTTGGGCGTTGCCGGGGTCGTCGAGTGGCCGGTCGCGGCCGCCGGCGCGGCCGCGGTGTGGCTGACGCAGCAGCGGCCGGGCGCGAAGCGGGCCCAAGCGCCGGTCCAGGACCAGGCCCAGGCGCAGGCCGCGCAGGGCACGCCGGAGATGCAGGACTCGATGATCCCGCCGGAGACGCGGATTCCGGCCGAATCCCACGCGCAGGGGCACATGTCAGCAGCGGAGACGCGCGAGTCCCCCACGGCCGAGAAAGGGCCGGCAGCGATGACCGATCCCTATGAGTTGCCTACTCCCGAGGGCGAGCCAAGCAAGGCCAAGGTCAAGGCGAAGGAAGGCAAGAAGGCGAAGGCCTCCGACACATGAGGCCGCTGGACGGGCTTGGACTGCTGATCGGGCTGCCCGCCGCGGGCCTGCGGCTTGCGGCGAGCGCGCCCACTGGCGTGGCGCGTCACGTGGTCCCTCTGGCGAACGCCGGGGCGCGCGCGGCAGTGCGCAGCGCCGTGACCGCCTCACATGGTGCGGTGAGGCTGGGGCGGGCCACCCAGCAGGCGGTCACCGCGGGCTCTTGCTGGGTTGGCGACCGCCGCCTGCACGTCCCTCTGCGGGCACGCCCCGGCGTGGCCTTGGACCGCCGGCAGGTGGAGGCGGCGGCGAAGAAGGTAGCCCGGTCGCTGGCCGAACACCCCGAGGTGCTGGCGGCGTACTGGGACGGTGGCCTCGAATCGCTGGTGGTGCAGCTGGCACAGGACGCGGTGGCCGACGCGGTGGCGGGCCGGGCGGTGGAACTCGCCGACGCCCACCAGCTGGAGCAACCCGCGGAACCCATGCTGGACCACGACCACCCCGGGCAGGCCCCGGCGGCTCGCGTACACGCCGCCGCCCTGGGCTGCGACGTGGCCGGGATCGTCACCGCGACAGCCGCGCGGGTGCTGCGCCTGCCCAGCTCCCCTCGGATGGTGACCGCGGCCGTGACGGCGCTGCGCGAGGGCTCCCGACCGCGGACCTGGCTCCAGCGCAGGCTGGGGCCACCGGCCACCGATGTGGTCCTCTCCGCCGCTTACGCCGCCGCCCACGGCTTCGGGCAGTCCCCGACGGCTCTCATGCTGGACGCAGCCCTGCGCGCGGGTCAGCTCGTCGAATCCGTCGCGCGTTCCGCGTTGTTCGACGAGGTCCACGATCGGCTGTGCGCGCCCGAACGGGAGAGTCTGCCCGCGGCCCGGGTGCGGCGGCCCCGCCTTCATGTGCTGCCGGCGCAGCAGTACGCGGACCAGGCCGTCACTGGAGGGCTTTTGGGTGCGGCTGCGACGCTGGCCTTCACGCGCAATGGCGCCGAGGCAGCCGAGGCGGTGCTCGCCGCCGCGCCGCGGGCCGCCCGCTATGGGCCCGTCACGTTCACCGCCGCCCTGGGCACCGGCCTGGCCCGTCGCAAGGTGCTCGTACGGGACCTGGAAAGGATCCGGCAGCTGGAGCTGGTCGACACGATCGTGCTGCACCACTCCGTGATCAGTGGACGCAAACGAACCCTTATGGAGGTCAGCCCCCGGGGCGACGACTGGGACCACGACCGGCTGTGGCATGCCGCCGCGGCCACGGTTCGGGACCAAGACGAGCAGCCGACGGACGGTGAATCCGGCACCGGCCGAGAGGTGCGTCTGCGGCCTGCTCCCGGCACCGCCCCCGGCACCCGCACCGGGCAGATGACCGCTCTCGACCAGGACAACCGTGAGGTGGGCACCGTCTTCGTCGGCAGGGAAGTCGACCCGCTGGCCGAGGCGGTGCTCGACGTGGCCCGCCGGGCCGGCCTGCACGTGGTCGTGGCTGACGACGGGACCCTCGGCGAGTTCGGCGCGCTCGCCGACCAACTCACCCCCGAGGACGTCACCTTGACGGACCTCGTTCGTCAACTTCGGCAGTCCCGGCGGATCGTGCTCACGGTGGCTCGGGCGGCCCCCGGTACCGGACCCGACGACGACGTGCCCACGGGACTGCTCAGCAGCGACGTGGCCGTGACCGTCGTCGATGGGAGCAGCGCCGTGCTGTGGGCCGCGGACGCGCTCGTCCTGGACGACCTGGCCGGCGTGTGGCGGCTGCTGACCGCGGTACCGGGCGCCCACACCGCAGCCCGGCACGCCAAGATCCTGGCCGAGGCCGGGGCTGCCCTGTCGGAACTGATGGTGCTCACACGCGGTTCGCGGGGACGTCGCGCCGCCTGGCGTGTGGGGCTGCGGCTGAGCCCGGTTAACGCCGCCGCGGCAGTTGCCCTCGTCGACGGCTGGCGCGGCGCCCGGCACGTACTGCACCACGACGTCCCGCGGCCCCGGCCGCGTGTGCCCTGGCATGCTCTGGAGCCCCAGGAGGTCGTCGACCGGCTGCGGGAGACGCAACGGTCGCTGCGCCATGAGACGCCCCGTGCCCGGTCGGCGGCAGGGCGCGTCCGCCAGGCCGTGGCCGCGTCACCCGTAGCCGCGCCACTGCGCCTGACGGGTCGTCTGGCCGGCGCGGTCCGTGCCGAGCTGAACGACCCCCTCACCCCCGTGCTCGCCGTCGGGGCCACCGCTTCCGCTCTGCTGGGCTCGGCTGTGGACGCCCTGTTGGTCACCGGTGCGATGGGCGTCAACGCCCTCGTCGGTGGCATCCAGCGTCTCCGCGCCGAACAGGCCTTGGCCGCACTTGCCGTGAGCCAGCGTCAGCAGGCCCGCCGGGTGGTCGACCCGGACACCGGCGACACGCGCACCGTCGAGGCCGGACGGCTCACCCCCGGAGAGATCATCGACCTCCAGACCGGCGACGTGATCCCCGCCGACGCGCGGCTGCTCGAAGCGGAGGACCTGGAGGTCGACGAGTCCTCCCTGACGGGGGAGTCCCTGCCCACCCTCAAACAGGTGGAAGCCACCCCCCGGGTCCCGGTCCCCGACCGCGACTGCATGGTCTTCCAGGGCGCGACCGTGGTGGCGGGCCACGGTCGTGCCGTGGTGGTCGACACAGGAGACGACACCGAGGCAGGCCGCGCCGCCCACCTGGCCGCCCGGATGCCGCCCGCGCCCGGAGTGCAGGCCCGCCTGCGCGAACTGACCTCGACCGTCCTGCCCCTCACCCTGGCAGGCGGAGCCGCGGTGACCGGAGTGTCGCTGCTGCGCGGCACCCCCGTGCGGCAAGCCGTGGCCGGAGGGCTGGCCGTCGCCGTCGCGGCCGTGCCCGAAGGGCTGCCTCTCACCGCCACCGTCGCCCAACTGGCCGCCGCCCGCAGGCTGACCGAGCACGGAGTGCTGGTGCGCACCCCGCGCACCCTGGAGGCACTGGGCCGGATGGACACGGTGTGCTTCGACAAGACCGGCACCCTCACCGAGAACCGGCTGCGGGTGGTCCGCACCGCCGGGTCCGACGGCCACGACCATGACGTCGAATCCTCTGAAGGCCACGCGATCCTGCGGCAGGCCGCCCGGACCTGCCCCCAGGCCGACGACGACCACGGCGTTCACGCGCACGCCACCGACGGTGCCGTCCTCGAGGCGGCGGGCGACGACCCGGAGTGGGCCCCCGGCGACACCCAGCCCTTCCAGGCCACCCGCGGCTACGCCTCGGCCACCGGTCACGACGCGGAGGACACCCCGCTGCTCGTGGTCAAGGGCGCCCCCGAGGTGGTGCTGCCCCTCTGCCCCGACGCCGACGACACGATGGAGACCGCTCGGAGGCTGGCGTCGGAGGGCTTGCGCGTCCTGGCTGTTGCGGAACACCAACTGCAGTCGGACCAGTTCGAGGGTGCACTGGAAAGTCCCCTGGAACAGCACGAGTTGATGCTCACCGGCTTCATCGCGCTGGCGGACACCCCCCGTTCCGACGCGGCACCGCTGATCTCAGGCCTCCGGAAGGCCGGCGTACGACCCGTGATGCTCACAGGTGACCACCCCGAAACCGCCAAGGCCGTGGCCGTCGCACTCGGCTGGCCCGAGGACGTCTCCGTCGTCACCGGGGACGAGCTTGCCGCCCGTGACCGCACCGGACGGGCGGAGCTCGTACGCGACTGCGGCGTCGTCGCCCGAGTCGCCCCCGAGCAGAAGCTCCAGGTCATCGAGGCCCTCAGGGAATCCGGACGAGTCGTGGGCATGGTCGGTGACGGATCCAACGACGCGGCCGCCATCAGAGCCGCCGACGTCGGCGTCGGCATAGCCGTCCGGGGCTCCGCGGCCGCGCGCAACGCCGCCGACCTGGTCATCGTCAACGACGAACTCTCCGCGCTGATCGAGGCGGTCGCCGAGGGCCGCGCCCTGTGGCACAGCGTCGCCGACGCGCTGACCGTCCTGATCGGCGGCAACGCCGGTGAGATCGGATTCTCCCTGTTCGGGACCCTGGTCTCCGGCACGTCCCCGCTGTCCACCCGGCAACTGCTGCTGGTCAACCTGCTCACGGACATGTTCCCGGCCATGGCGGTCGCCGTGACCCCCCAAGGCACTGCGGATACCAGCGCCGACACGGAACAGGGAGCGGAACGGACCGGCACCGCACCGTTGGGCCTGGGAACCCTGGGCGCACCCCTGGCCCGGCAGATCCGCCACCGCGGCATCCTCACCGCTCTGGGCGCCGCGGCCGCCTGGCTGGTCGGCACCATCACCCCTGGCAGCGCCCGGCGTACCAGCACCATGGCGCTGTGCGGAGTGGTCGGTGCCCAGCTGACGCAGACCGTGACCGGTCGCCGTCACAGCCCCATGGTGTGGCTCACGGTGCTCGGTTCCGCCGCCGCGCTCATCGCGGTCATCCAGACCCCCGGCGTGAGCCAGTTCTTCGGCTGTACCCCGCTCGGCCCCGTCGCCTGGGCCGGGGTGACCGCAGCAGTGGCCCTCGCCGCGCTCGCCCCGTACTCACCGTCCACCATCTGAGGGCCCGTGACACGGCCCGCCTGCGCCAACCGATCCAACGCCTCTGCGAGGTGGGCCATGCGGCGGCGAGCAAGGTGACGACCCACGAGGCCGCGCCGACCCACACCAGCGGGGCCCCCCTTGGTCAGCGTCGCCCACAGCAGCAGGGCCAGGGTGGTGCCGGCGAGGAAGGTCACCAGCAGGGCGCGCGGCCACCGCGCGAACCGCGCCGCGACCTCCCGCACGGGTGTACGGATGCGCATGGTGCGCAATCGCCGGGCGAGCGCCCGGTCCTCATGGCGGAGCAGGCGCTCGATTCCGTCGAGAACCATTCTGGACCTCCTGCAGGTGATCGTCGACATCTCCGCTCTGGGCACCACGGGATACCGGGCCGCCGACTGGCTGCGTGCCCACCACGGGGTGAACCTCCACGTCAGCGACCACCGCAGGATGAGCGCCCAGCTCACCCACGCCGACAACGAGGACACCACGAGGGCCCTGGTAACCGCCCGGACCGACCTCGTCGACCACGCGGGCGATCTGCGCCCCGCGGCTCCCGTGGACATCCCGGGCCCCGAGGAACTCACCCTGGAACAGGTCGTCATGCCCCGCGACGCCTTCTTCGGCGAGTCGGAACAGACCCCGATCGCGGAGGCCGAGGGCAGGGTCACCGCCGAGATGCTGAACACCCTCTTGACCGCACTGTACGTGAAGATCGATGACGAGTTGGGAGGGCCGCGGTGGACGGGCAGACCGCCGGTGCTGACCGACTCCGAGCTGGTGTGTGTTGCGGTCGCCCAGGCGCTGCTCGGCTTCACCTCCGAGGCGCACTGGCTGCGCTACGCCCGCAAGCATCTGGCCGGCATGTCTCCCTATCTGCCGCAGCAGTCCGGCTACAACAAACGGCTGCGTGCCGCCCTTGGCCTGGTCAAGCGGGTCATTCGGATGCTCGCGAAGTCCAGCGACTTCTGGCTGGACGACTGCTGGATCGCGGACTACACCCCGGTGCCCTGCGGCATGTCCCGGCCCACGGTCAAGCGCTCGGATCTGGCCGGATGGGCGGGCTACGGCTACTGCGCCAGCCACTCGCGGTTCTACTGGGGGCTGAAGCTGTACCTGGTGTGCACCCCGGCTGGGATGCCGATCCTATGGGCGCTGGCCAATCCGTAGATCGGCGAACGGGAGGTGCTGGCCGCGATGCTCGAAGTCGACGCCGGCGTGGCTGCCGAGCATGACGGCATCCTCCTGATCTGCGACAAGGGATTCGCCGGGAAGGATTTCGAAACGCTGCTGGGCCAGTACGGCATCACCATGCTGCGTCCGTCCCGCAAGGACGAGAAGGCCCGCTACGGCGAGCCCATGCTCAAAAAGGTCCGGCAGCTGATCGAGTCGGTCAACGACACCCTCAAGGGTCCGCTCGACCTGGAAGACCACGGCGGACGCAGCTTCGAGGGCGTCGCGATCCGGGTCGCCCAGCGCGTCCTGGCGATGGCCGCCGCGATCTGGCACAACAACCACACCGCAGCCCCCGTCACCCGGTCACTGATCGCCTACGACCACTGGCCGGGCCACCGACGGAATCCGTTGAGCTGCGGAAACACGGCTCGGGTGGTGTGGCGTTCCCTTGTCCCTGCGTGAATGTTCCCGGTGAACTGTGGCAAAGAACCGAGCGCGGAGGGAAGCGGCAAATGCTTTGACCCGGTCCCGCCCAGCCGTGATCATGGGCCGGATGCGATTCCTTCCCGCCACCGCTGACCCCACCACCCTTGACCGTGCCGCCGCGTACCCCGCCGACGGCCCGGTTGCCGCCCTGACCGCCGAGAGGTTCAGCGGAGAGCTCGACGCCAACCGGTTCCGCCCGGAGTGGATCTGGCTTGCCGAGGACGAGGACGGGCAAGTCCTCGCCCGCGCGCTGTGGTGGGGCCGCGCCGACAGCGAGCGGCCTATAGCCCTCGACTGTCTCCAGGTCCGCTCCACAGTCGCCGATCCGGTCGCCGTCGCCACCAGGCTCCTCGACGCCGGGCATGCCGCCTTCGGCACGCGCCCGCTGTACAACCTCTCTCTCCCAGCGAACTGGAGCACCCGCCCGGAACTCACCGAGGCGGTCGCCTGGCGTCGTGAAGTGGGCTTGCGCACAGGGTTGAGCCGGGAAATTCAGCGCCTACGTTACGAATGGACTCCCGCGGCAGGACTGCCCGAAGCCGGCGGTCGGCTGGTGTTCCGCGAGGGAAGCGACCAGGAGTTCCTGGATGCCTTCATCCGGGTGTCGGCAGGCAGCCTCGACCAAGCCACCCTTGACGAGCTGCGCACCAAGGACACCAGGCAGTTGGCCGAGGAGGACATGCGGTTCTACCTCGACTGCCCGGGCGAGCGCTCCTGGTGGAGGCTCGCGGAGCTGCCCGATGGCACGCTCGCCGGTCTGGCCGTCCCGTCAGCGACCCCGTACAACCGCAACGTGGGCTATCTCGGAGTCGTACCCGAGCAGCGCGGTCAGGGGCTGATCAACGAGATCCTCGCCAAAATCACCCGTTTCCATGCAACCGAAGGCGCCGAGCGGATCACCGCGACGACGGATACGACGAATGTCCCGATGGCCGCGGCCTTCGACCGCGCCGGCTACGAGGTGACGGAGATCCGTATGGTCCTGGAGGCTCCGGGGGGCGCATGACCAGCCGCGCTCGCGTTACCTGTCAACGGAATCGGCATTCCGTCACCTCGGAGGCAGTATTTCGTCAGTGGGCCTGACCGGGCTTCGGACTTACTCGTCTAGAAGCAAGCCGGTCCGCGGCACGCCGTGCGGGTCGAGGTCCAGGTCGTAGGCTTTGGCGACGTCCTCGAACCGCCGGACGTGCTCGCGTGACCATTCAGCCAGATCGATGGCTACGTGATGCACCTCGTGCTCCGTGCGATGGCTGTCTGCGGCGGTGACGAGTTTCTCTGCCAGGTGCTCCTCGCCTTGGTGCAGCGCGAGCAGAATGTTCTTGATGCCGTTCACCGAGTCCGTCCTTACGGGTGCCCAGGGGTCCGTCGACCGTCTGGGACGCGTACGCAGCCGGACCCCCGGCCGTGGCTGGGACGTCGCCGGTTCGCGATGGAGCGGATGCGGTGGTCGTTGGCGCCGGGGCGGCCTGTCCGGCTGTGCGCTCCAGTAGTGTCACGGCCGCTGCAGCGGTCTTGAACAGCGGCTGTTTGGAGACCGGATCCCAGTCGGTCACCGTCGCCTCGTTGGCGGCGCGACCCGGAGCGCCATGATTGGGCCCGGAGAGCCCTGGAGTGTCCCAGTAGCCGTAGTGGAACGGTACGAACAGCAGGCCTGCCCGGATGCCGGTCACACGAAGCCGGCCACGCAGCGAACCGCGGGGTGTGGTGACCTTGACCAAGTCACCTTCGCCCATTCCTCGGGCCTCGGCGTCCCCGGCGGACATCTCCACCCACACGTCGGGAGCCGCGGTGTTCAACTGGAGCGCTCGCCCGGTCTTGGTCCGGGTGTGGAAGTGGTAGATCGTGCGCCCGGTGGTCAGCTGGAAGGGGAGTTCGGCGCTGGGCTCCTCGTGCGCCGGCAGGTACTCGGCTGCCTTCATGACCGCCTTGCCGTCTGGGTTGAGGGACCGGTACTCCACCACGCTGTCGGATGCACCGGTGAGCAGGTCCTTTCCGTAGCTCTCGCACTGGTCGGGGTGGGCCCAGGCGATGCCGTCGCGATACAGCCGTTCCGTGCCGTCGGGCGCTTCTTCGTTGCACGGCCACTGAATGCCGCTGCCGCCCCGCAGCTTGTCGTAGGTGAGGCCGGTGTAGTCGCAGGGGCGGCCGGCGCTGCACCGTTTCCAGGCGTCGAAGGCCGCTTCGGCGTCGTGCCAGGTGATCAGCGGACCGTCGTCCTTGTCGCGGAATTCCATGCGGGCGGCGTAGCCGAGGAAGATGTCCAAATCTGGCCTTGCCTCGCCGTGCGGGTCGACGGCCTTCTCCGACAGGTGCACGGTGCGGTCGGCGTTGGTGAACGTGCCCGTCTTCTCACCCCAGGTGGCCGCGGGCAGCACCACGTCGGCGAGCTGAGCGGTTTCCGTGAGGAACAGGTCCTGCACGACGACGAAGAGGCGTTCGTGGGCGAGTATCGAGCGGATGCGGGACAGCTCCGGCAGGGACACGGCCGGGTTCGTGCCGCTGATCCAGAGCATGGCGATCGAGCCCTGCTCGGCGTAGCGGAACATTTGCATCGCATGGGTCGGCGGGGCGTAGTGGGGGATCGAGGCGGGTTCGACGTTCCACAGCTTTGCCAGGTCGGAGACATGGGCCTCGTTTTCCCAGTTCCGGAAGCCGGGTAGGTCGCCGTTGGCTCCGCATTCGCGCGTGTTCTCCGCAGTGGGCTGTCCGTTCATCTGCAGCACCCCGGCCCCGGGCCGTCCGAGCATGCCGCGAATCAGGTGCAGGTTGTTGACCTGTACGGCGGCCGCCGTGGCTTGGTGCGACTGATAGAACCCCTGCAGCACGGTCGACGTCAGCCGGTCCGCGTGGCCCAGGAGCTCCGCTGCCTCAACGATGCGTGCCGCAGGGAGGTCACAGATCTCAGCGGCCCACCTCGCAGTGCGGTCTCGTACCCGCTTCGCCAGTTCCTCATAGCCGACGGTGTGCGCGGCGATGTAGTCGTGGGCGACGCGATCTGTGCGGATGATTTCGTGTAGCAGGGCGTTCATCAGCGCCACGTTCGTGCCTATGCGCGGCGCGAGATGAACGGCGGACCGGGAGGCGGCTGGAGTGGGGCGGGGGTCGACGCACACCAGGCGTGGTGGGCCGGTGCCTTCGAGTCGATCCAGGATGCGCATCCATTGCACCGGCTGGGTTTCGGCGATGTTGTGGCCGAACAGGGCGATGACGTCAGCGTGGTCGAAATCGTCGTAACACGATCCATCGCGGCATCCCAGTCGCACTCCACGAGCTGGCCCTCGCGGCGGATCAGCGGGCGGGTCAGCCGGTCGGGGCTGCCATTGGCCTGCCAGCCGAAGAGATCTTTCTGACCGAGCCGGCCGCGGTTCACTCGGTCAATGGCACGACCGCGTACGCCACGATGCGGCCACCAGCGACGGCGATCTCCATGGCGTCGCCGTCAGAGTGCAGGATCGAGGCAGTTTGCACCCACCGCTCCACCCTGCCCGGCTCGATGCCCTCGGCCAGGTACGCATCTACTCGCGTGGGCCACGTCTCGGCCCGGCCGTAGGGCGTTCGGCTGCCCCTCGGGTGCGCGATCCGATCCACTGATGGCTGCATCCGCGCCTCCTGCTGTAGGTGCCTCCCAACCAGACCCCATCGCGTACCCCGGAGGCTTCCCTACTCATCCCCTCGCCAGAGGCCCATCAATGAACCACCCTGGGCCTCCCCCTACCCGCGGGGACTCAAGGCACGCCATGGAGCGCTCTTGGCCCCGTCTCACGCTGCCCTTTTTCGATTTCTCGTCTCTTCCCGCGGTTGCGGGAGGATTCTGGGCACCTGCCCACCCGCGACGCGCCTATGTCTGCGGTCAGAGATGCTTGAGCATCGCGTCAAAGGCATGGGCCCGTCACTGGCCCGGACCTCGTGGTTCACTGACACGACCAGCCGGGCGGACCCTCCCCACGCTACGCCGCCCGCGGTGACAGTGCCCTCGCCCCGGGCGGTCATGCAAGGAGCGTCAATCGGACTTCGGTCCTGAGCGCACGATGGACGGAAGTCTGCCCCGGCCCGTCGACGCATTTGAGGTCCACGAGGCCTTTGTGCTGGTGATCAGAGGGGTGCGTTCTCCTCCGGGCACCCCTAGCCCGGTGCTCGTAGAGTTGTACTCATGCCGGACCTAACGCTCGTGCAAATCGAGGGGATCGTCCGCGAAGCGCACGCGCACCAGATGGACAAGTCGGGGCGGCCCTATGTGGAACATGTCGAGGCCGTGGTCGACGGAGTCAGGGAGCGGGGCGGCTCCGACGAGCAGATTGCCGCCGCTTGGCTGCATGACACGATCGAAGACGAGAAGCTCTCACGAGAGTGGCTTGTCCTTGCGGAGCTTCCCCAGCATGTGAAGGACTTGGTTGACGCCATGACCAAGCGACCGGGGGAGAGCGACGAATCGTACGCGTGCCGAATCCTTGCCGTGCCGGGCGCTCGCCTCATTAAGGAAGCCGACCTCGCGCATAACGCAGACCCCGCCAGGCTCGCCCTGATCGACGAACCCACCCGGCGCCAGCTCAACGAGAAGTACGCGAGGCTGAGGCGGCTGCTCGGCCTGACAGCGGGCGACGCATAACGCCAACGGAGGCCTCACTGCTCCGCCCTCCCTCTGCGCGAACCGTTTGATGATGCCGCATGACTGAGTGGGTAGCCACGCTGCTACGGATGGTCTGCGGGCAACCCAATGCCGACGCCATCCAGGCCCAGATGCGGCCCGCCCCGGGGTGGCTTGGGAACGAAGTTTTCCGAGGCACCCGAGCATCTGGATGCCGTCCAGCACCGTCTGCTGGCCTTCACTGCCTTCCTTCGCGAGATCTGGCGGCAGGTTTGACCAGCAGCAACACCCTGTCGAGCTCCGAAGTGCACCAACTCGCCCATCGGTCGGCGACGCGAAGTATCGCGCCTGCGATGGAGCAAAGTAGGGCACGCGCCCTGCGCAGAGATCAACCGGCGGAGGAGCCAGCGGACAGCCTGGGTAGGATCTCGGCGCGGTAGAAGTCGAAGAACTGCTTCTGATCGGGGCCGATCTGGTTCACGTAGACCTCGTCGAAGCCGGCCTGAGAATACGCCCTGATCGCGGCGACGTGGTTGTCGGTAGTGTCGCCGCAGACGATGGCGTCTGCGATCATGTCCTCGGTGACGAGGGTGGCGGCCTGCTCGAAATGCTCCGGGGTGGGGAGGATCTGGGCCAGCTCGCCCGGAAGTTGCTCGTTGGGCCACAGCCGGTGCACGGTCTTCACCGCGCGCGCTCGGTCGGTGTCCCAGCACACCTTCAGTCCGCCGATGACCGGCTTGTTTCCGCCCCCGGCCCGCCGGAACTGCTCCACCAGCGCTGCATCGGGTTTCATTGTGACGAAGCCGTCCCCGATACGGCCGGCCAGCGCGGCGGCTTCGGGCCCGAAGCCGGAGATGTACAACGGAGCCGGTTCGGCGGGAATGGTGTAGAGGCGGGCGTTCTGCACGGTGTAGTGGGTGCCGTGGTGCGTAACGCGCTCTCCAGTGGAGAGCTTCCTGATGATCTGCACGGCCTCTTCGAGCATCTGCAGGCGCTCAGCGGCCTCAGGCCAAGCGTCGCCGAGAATGTGCTCGTTGAGTGCTTCACCGCTTCCCAGACCGAAGCGGAAGCGGCCCTCGGTGAGCACGGCCGCTGTCGCGGCGGCCTGGGCGTTGATCGCTGGATGAACACGCACCGTGGGACAGGTCACCAAAGTGGTGATCGGCAGCGACGTCACCTGGGACAACGCTCCGATCATGGACCAGACGAACGAACTCTCGCCCTGCTCGTCATTCCAAGGATGGAAGTGGTCTGAGATGGCCAGCGCCTGGAAACCGGCCTGCTCGGCCATGCGTGCCTGGTCAAGCAGTTCCGCGGGGGCGAACTCCTCCGAGGACAGGAAGTATCCGTAGGCGGTCATAGCGTTTCCTTCTTACAAGGTTGATGATCAGGCGACGAGCGATTCGGCGCTCAAATGTCTCCTCGATCTGTGCAGCAGCTCTACGTGGCCCCTGGGCCACATTGGGAAATCGCCGTCAACGACCTTGCCTGGCTGTAGGGGCTCCGGGGGAGAGCGCTTGCGGCAAGGCACTTTAGCTGGCTGGCATCTCAGCCGGCGTCGCTGAGGAACCGCGGGCGGAAGCACGGCCCGCATCGCCAAGCTAGGCACTTTCCATGGCAACGTCCGTATTCCCATCATGCGCGTTTCTGGCGCGCTGGCGCGCTGGCGCGCTGTGAGCGGGGGCCGGTGGGCACGGCGGTGCTGAGGTAAGGGACTGGGGTTTTGGTGCCGGGCGAAGCGGGACCGCCGTCGAGTGTTCCGGAGGGAATGGGCCGCTCAGGTGGGATCAGCTGGGCGGATACTGGGGCGGCGCGAAGGCTGCGGGCCAGATGAGCGGCGTTGACTGCGGAGGAATGAGGCAGGCTGCTCCAGCAGCGATCCGGGACAGTGGCCATGAGCGTCCCCGGGGCTGGAAACACGACCTCCACCTGGAACAGCCCAAAATCCTGCAAACGGTGTGCTCGCAGAGCGTGGCGCGGGTGGGAGGTGGGCCACGCAGCGGCGTCCTCGATCTTGCGGAGCTTGTGCCCGTGCTCTTGTCGGGAGTCTTGTGGCTGGTCCAGCCACGTGGCGGGCACGGCAGGCCATGTCGTTGCCGGGTGGCGGCTACCGGACGGCCGGGGCGCGAGGGTTGCCGCTGCCCTATGTCCACGGCGTCACCGGTGCCGAACTCAGTCGACGCGCAATGACAGCGGCGTACCCCGGACCGGAGGGAAGTTCCCGTTAGCCGCACCTTCTGATGTGTCACTTCTTGTCGCGCAACAGCTTGGCGATGAGCGCCAGCGAGCCCATCATCACGATGATCGTGATGAGAACCCACAGGGGAGACCCGTCGGGCCATTCTTTGTAAGCCATATCTATTCGATCTTGCATTTCGCCTCACCGTGTGGTCGCGGAGGGTAGCCGGGGAGGTTTCGACCTCCGAGTGGTGCCCCGGGGGAAGGGTTGCTCCGACTCCTCGCCTACCCGTGAACTCCTCACCCAGGCGCGTCCGCTGTGTTTGCCGGCTTTCCTGCCGCACCCGTGAGTTGACGGCGATCACCAGCCGAAGGCACTCACCTCTCGATCGGCGGGAACTGCGACGGTCTTGGAAGGGGGCGCGTGGGTGTGCGACCGCTGTGGTCGGGGAAGCGGTGGCCCCGGGCCCGATGTGCGCCCCGTTGATCCCGGCGACCCTCCCGGACACCACCGAATTCGGAAAGCAGTCGCCGCTCGGCCGCCCTGCCCAGGCGTACGTCTTCCTCGCCTCCCCGCGCCAGCTATATCACCGCGGAGGTCGTCAACGCCACGGGCGGTACTCCGCTGCCCTGAGGAGCGGCATGTGCCGCCACCGACCGGGAAGGCGGTGGATCAACGACCGCCTTCGAGCTTCGCTTGAGGAGACGCCATGCCTTTTCCAACCTCGTGGTGAGGGTGGCTGGTTCGTCGCGGAGGTCTGTACAGCGCAGCGAAGCTCCTGGTAGACGGGTTCACGACCAAGATCACCCGTTGTCTTCCAGGAGCTTCCGTGCTTGTCTACCCGTCCGGGATCGGCCTGTCCAATTCGACCCTGCGGTTCCTCGCCCGTCACCTGCGTCAGTGCCGCCCTGAGATCGGTAGCCGGTGGCGACGCCTGCCAGCGGGACGCCAGGCACTCCTCACCCTCGCGCACCTGCGATGCGGCGACAGCTATAGCCGGCTCGCCGCGGCGTTCAACCTCGGCATCGCCACCGTCTACCGCTACATCCGCGAAGCTGTCGAAGTCCTGGCCGCCCTCGCCCCAACGCTTGAACAAGCCGTCAGCACCGCGGCGACGAAAGCGTTCGTGATCCTGGACGGCACCCTGCTGCCGATCGACCGCATCGCCGCCGACCGCCCCAAGCACAAGAAGCACGGCATGAACGTGCAGGCCATCACCGACCCCTTCGGCCGCCTGCTCAGGGCATCGCCCGCACTGCCCGGAGCGGTCCACGACATCAAGGCCGCCCGCACCCACGGCATCCCCGCCGCACTGACCCAAGCGGGCGTCCGCTGCTGGGCGGACAAGGCGTACCAAGGAGCAGGCGGCACCGTCCGCGTCCCCTACCGCGGCCGCTGGGAGGAACTCTTCGCAGGCCAACGAGCCGTCAACGCCTCCCACGCCAAGGTCCGCGCGCTCGGCGAGCAGGCCATGGCCACTCTCAAGACGTGGCGCCTCCTGCGCAAACTCCGTTGCAGTACGACCCGCGTCACCACCATCGTCAAGGCCGTCCTCGCCCTGCAACTCGCAGCGCACTGACGAGACCGGAACCAACAACGCAGAAAGGACCCCAGCATCGTGCCTGACGTCAAAGTCACCTACGACAAGACCGTGAACGCGGCGTACATATACTTCACCGACCCGCAGGTCAGTGTGAGATCAGCACATACCTATCCCTGCGATCCGATCGATGTCGACGGCATGATCAACCTCGACTTCGACGAGCAGGGCCGCCTCATCGGTATCGAGGTCCTAGCCGCCACGTCGAAGCTCCCCGAGTACGTGCTCCAAGCCGCCGAGCGGCTGGACTCCGAGGGCAGTTGAGCCCGGGAGCAGCCCGGCGATCGTTACCCTGCACAGCCGCCAGCTCAGGTTGGAAAAGGCCCAGTGACGAAGGCGTCAACCATCGCAACGGGTATCGCCCGCGCGAGTGGGACACCAGGGCCGGCACGGTGGAGCTGGCCATCCCCAAGCTCCGCAGCGGCAGTTACTTCCCGCACTGGCTTCTGGAACGACGTCGCCGGGCCGAGCAGGCCCTGATCTTGGTGGTGGCCACCGCCTACCTGCTCTGGGTCTCTACCCGCCGGGTCGAGAAACTTGCCGAGTCCCTTGGCGTGACACAGCTGAGCAAGTCCCAGGTCAGCGCGATGTCCAAGCACCTGGACGAACAGGTCAGCGCCTTCCGTAACCGGCCCCTGGACGACGGACCGTATGCGTTCGTCTGGGTCGACGCACTGACCCAGAAGGTCCGCGAAGGTGGCCGCGTCCTGAACGTTCACGCGCTGATCGCGGTCGACGTCAATGCCGACGGACACCGCGAGATCCTCGGGCTGGACGTCGCCACCGCCGAGGACGGCGCCGGCCGGCTGGCCTTCCTGCGCTCGCTCATCGCCCCCGGCCTGACCGGTGTCCAGCTCGTCGTCTCCGACGCCCACGCCGGGCCAGTCGACGCCATCAGAGCCGTCCTGCCTGGGCTTCGTGGCAGCGCTGCCGCACGCACTACGCCCGCAATCTGCTCTCCCAGGTCTCGAAATCGGCTCAGCCATGGGTGGCGACGCTGCTGCGGACGTCTTCGAACAGCCCGACGCCGACGCCGACGCCGTCCAGGCCCAGATGCAGCAAGTCCTGGACACTCTGGAAACCAAGTTTCCCAAGGCGGCCGAGCACCTGGATGCCGCCCGCCACGACCTGCTGGCCGTCACCGCCTTCCCGCGGGAGACCTGGCGGCAGATCTGGTCCAACAACCCGCAGGAACGACTGAACAAAGAGATCCGCCGACGCACTGACGTGGTCGGCATCTTCCCCGACCGCACCGCCCTGATCCGCCTGGTCGGTGCTGTCCTGGCCGATGAGAACGACGAGTGGACCGAGGCCCGCCGCTACATGGGCCGCGACCTCCTCGCCAAAGCCCGCATCCGCCCGATCGAGTCAGGAAACGACGACACCGTCCTGCCAACCGAACTCACCGCATGGCCTCAAAGAAGAGATCACCGAGTTGCCGTCGATACACCACTCCAGCGGACGTGCCCTCTCGGCGCAAGGGTCCGGAAGCGTTGTCATCGAGCCGCCGTCGCCCGCCAGGGTGCATCCGGTGCCGCTGACGGTCTCATCCCTGGCGATCTCCCTGCAGATGCGAGCCGTAGGGACGAAGCCGATCCTGGAGAGAAGGGTGCCTTCGTACAGCGCGCCTCCGTTGAACGGCAGGTCTAGCAGGGGCTTGGAGCCACGGCAGAGAGCCGGAAACGATCGACGCGATGGCTCTGACCAGCCTCACGAGCATCCGCTGTCAACCGGACCCGAAAGCCAGAATCGCAGGGGAGAAGAGGATGACGGGCAACAAGCAGCTCACGGCCAGGGACATCATGTCCGGCGGAGTCCAGTGCGTCGGCGCGCATCAATCGCTTCAGGAAGCGGCAAGGATGATGCGCGATTTGAACGTCGGATGCCTGCCCATCTGCGGGGACGACAACAGGCTCGCGGGCCTGATCACCGACCGCGACATCGTGGTCCAGTGCGACGCAGAGGGCATCGACCCCGCAACGGTTCAGGCGGGAACTCTAGCCGGTGATCTGCAGTGGATCGACGCGAGCGCCGGCGCCGATGAGGCATTGCAGTTGATGGAACAGCATCAGATCAAGCGCCTGCCAGTCATCGACACGGAGCAGGGTCACCGACTGGTCGGCATGATCAGCGAGGCCGACCTCGCGCGCAATCTGACGGACGCCCAGATCGCGGAATTCGTGACCCGGGTGTACGTCAACGCCTGATCCGGTGGCGGGCTGCAACGCCCGCCCGGTGCGCGCGTCGGGGAGGACAGGGCTGCACATGTAGGCTGCGCGCCCTCTCCTCCGGTGGAGGCAGCCTGAGCGTATGGAGCGGCATCGGGTGGTCGTGTACCCGCCGCCTTCTGAGGCTGGCGGTCGGCGTGTGCGCCTGGACTGCCAGGACCTCGGCATCGCCTACGACCTTCGGGACCTGATGGAGTTCCTGCGGCGTGCTGGCCTCGATCCCGACTCGATCTATCTGGACGACGAGCTGTTCGACTGGCATAGCGCAGGCCCGACAGTATGGTGAGTCCCCCGCCTGACCCGGTTGCTGGGATCACGGGGCCGGGCAGGGGACCCTAAGGGGCGGCTACCCCCGTTCTGGCGGCTCCATCGCCTCCGGCCAAAGCGGCAGCCGCGCCGCCAGGTCGATGAGCGACACCCACTCGATTGCGGGGACCGCCCGCTCCAACACGAACCATTCGTCGGGCCGACCGCCGTCGAAGCCGGTTGCCGTCAGCACGCCGGCGGCAGCACTCGGCAGCATCCTCCCGGCCCAGGCGTGCCACCGGTATGCCACTGGCTCGGACACCTCCACCGTGATCGGTACTGTGCAGTCGCGGAGGGAATCGGGGAGCGCAGGCGGGTCCGGGGATTGGCGGTGGTGGACGGTCCGCGGCAGCTCAGCCGGACCTAACGGCCAGGTCGGCCGGATCTCCGCGTCTGCCAGGATCAGCGGCCATGACCCCGGTCTGGTGAAGTGGGAAGCAGCATGGCGGGACGCTACTTCCAAGGGCGCAGAATGTGCGTTACACGGAGGTGACGAGGCCGATCAGCGCATCATGCCATCGTCGGCCTCGCATGAAGAGCCCTCGCAGGTGGGTCCGGCGGGGGCTTCCTCAGGCCCGAAAAGCTACCGGCGCAGGTCGAGCTCTCGGACGCACCGAACAGCATCACGCCCAGTCGCGTGATCTTCAAGCGGGACGACGCATCCGAGTGACGACCTCGGAGCGCACGAGCTTTGAGCCCGCCAGCCGCTGCACAGTGCCTCAGCCGTCCCGTTCACCATGCCACCGTTCACTGGCGGGCGTTTTCGTCGCCTGCGATGGCGAGCAGGGCCTCCCGGGATCACGGGCGCATCTGCTGGTGCTCGTTCGCCGCCCGGGGTGCTTGCCTTCGGCGCCGTCGCGTAATCGGCGGTCCGCATAGAGACGCCACGATCATCCTGGCGGTCCGTTGAGGGGTGTCGCTGCCAGGCCTGGGCGACGCCGTGCAGGTTCGCGGCCATGGCGCGACCTGACTTGTGGGACCAGTCGTGGCCGCGTTCGTCGTCGAGGTAGTCGGGGCCGGCCCCGGGGCCGAGGTGCCCGTACGTCCAGGCCTGGCCTGGGATGGTGTGCCCAGGTCCGTCAGCGCCCCGGAGATCTCGCTGATGGCGTGGTGTGCGCCGTCCTCGTCGCCCGTCACCACCACACCGGCCACCCGGTTGTAGGCGACCGGGCGGCCACGGTCGTCCGTCTCGGACATCATGGCGTTCATGCGCTCCAGCCCGCGCTGGGCGATCGACGAGGGCCTACCCACCATGTGGGGGAGGCGACGATGAGGATCTCCGAGGACAATAGCTTGCCGTGGACTTCGGGCCACTTGTCTCCGTCGCCTTCGTCGCTGGTCGCTCCCGGCTTGATGTCGAGGTCCACGGCGCGGACGCAGTCGATGTCCACGGCGCAGGCGGCGAGCTGGTCCGCTGCCACCCTTGCAAGGGCGTAGATGCTGGACGGCTGCGGCGACCGTTGAGGGTGCAGTTGATGACGAGAGCTTTCATGCGGCTCTACCTACCTCTGGTGCACGGGTACGTACCGGAAAAGTGCTGGTGTTACCCGCCCGGTCAGAGCCGCGCGTGAGCCGAATCGGGCGCCTCCGCCGGAAGCAGGCATGTCACCACGATTGCGACGGCGTCCGGTACTGCTGCGGCGATGGGCTGGTGAGGTACCTGCTGTGTTGGATCACGCTGAGTCTCAAGCCGATTCACCCAGACGTAATCGGCTCCAAGCGACATCACCCGGTTGCCCTATCAAGACGAAGTCTTCGGCGCCGATATCGCGGTAGTGCGCTGAGGAACCCGCTCGACAGACTCCACGCGTCCCGCGACCACGGGATGCGTCGCCCGTAGAAGCCGCGCCGGCCCCAGACGCGGCGTGGGCGCGTGGCCTGGACCAGAGCAATGTGCTGCTCCTCGTCGTACAGGAACTGTGCGCCCGCAGGCTGCTCACGTTGCCGCCACTGCGCGTGGGCCGACCATCGGAACCATCCGCCGAGCAATTGGCCCCCGAAACGCGGATCTCGGCCGACCATCCCCGCTGAGGCCGGATTGACCGGACGTCCCCGGTCAAGGGCAGGGCAACCGCCGTTCCGGGGACCTAATCCGCGGGAGCCGGGGCAGGCCGGGTGTGGCGACGGTGGCTGGTGTCGCACCACGGGTACGTGCGGCTGCGGCGGCAGGCGCAGATGGCCACGACGAAGCGGTCGGAACGCACGACACGGCCGTCGTCCAGGACCACCTCGACGGGGCCTTTGATCAGGGTCGGTCCTTCCCGGGTGATCGTCACGCGCGTCGGCGCTGGTTCACCGTTCACGTTCGGCACGGACCACCACCAGCTCTTCCTTAGGTCCTGGCGCGGGTACCCTCACGTGCGGCGTAAGGGCTGATGCCGAGGTTGGGGGTCCGGCAGCCGGCCGCCGCCATTGGATCCGTCCGCTCACTTATGCCGGTGACCTGCGAAGCGAACCCGTGCCCAGCAGGGCAGGACAAACCAGCACATGAGGTACCAGGCCAGGACCGCGCCGACCAGGTATGGGACGAAGGGGTCGTGCGTGGCCACGCGCAGCACCAGCAAGAGCGCCGCTGTCATCGTGGCGAGGAGCAGGATCAGACCCACGAAGGTCACGCGGGAGGCCCATTGCACTGTCTGCGGCTTGATGTGCAGCCCCGACACCAGGCGGTGGAAGGCCACCGGCCCGACCAGGGCGCCGGTGGCCGAGGCCCCCAGGGCGACGGTGACGATGTAAATGACCTTGTCCGCGTGCTGCAGCTGCGTGTAGCGGGGAGTGAACACCACCGTCAGCAGGAAACCGAAGAGGATCTGCACGCCGGTCTGGGCGACGCGCACCTCCTGGATCAGTTCGCCCCATTTGCGATCCGCGCGCTCTTCCTCGGTCTCATGGCGTCCGGAGGCATGGGCGTCAGCGGCCATGGCGTCTCTCTCACAGGCGGCTCGGCGGCATTGTCACCTTGCTGTCTACCGCCCTCCCAACTGGTGGCAGCGTGGGCGCGACGCAAGCCCGTCCGATCGGGCGAGCCGGGTGCCCTGAACGGACGGATCGCCGCACCAGCCTGCCAGCACCGCAGAGGTCACGCTGCTCCTGGTGTGGAAGGGGCAGGTTGGTTCGATATGAAACAAAACGTAACCCAGGAACTACACCAGGAGCGGGCGACGTGCCTCCTCTGGCGCCACGCTGATGACGTGGTCTGAGATGGACCCGTTAGGAGCGGGTCCTCGGCCACTCCGGGCTCGTGACGACGGCGCCGATCTGCGGGTAGCGCGCCGTCCGGTCACCGCGTTGACCGACCTTCGCAGCCGCGGCTGGACCCGACCGCTGCTGTGGACCAGGCGCTCGCCTGCCGTAACGCGTCCACCTCATGGTCGCCCGCGCAGGCCGGCCACCTGCCTGCCCGCCTGTCGCAGCGCCAGGCGGGGTCCCGGCCCGATGGGGCAGTGAGTGCCCCGCCTGGCACAGCCAGCGCCTCTCAGGATCCGGCGTGTGAGTCCGTTAGGACGCGGCGGGCCCGATATCGCCCTTCTCTGCCAGTTCTGACAGGAACTCATGGCAGCGAGCGGCGCGCTCGGAGTCTTCGCGCATCACGTCCTCGAAGAAGTCCGCGATCTCGTTCTCTCCAGCGCTCTTCGCGTCCCGTACGTACTGACCGTAGTCGTGGCCAGCCTTAAGCGAGTGGTACTGGACCGACACCAGGTCGTACGCCACGTCCTTGAATCCTGTCTCACCTGTCGCCATCGTTCTCCTCCGTTCCGTCAGGACACCCCACGCCTGCCCGTACGAAAACGCCACAAACGGGGCCGCCGTCCTGTGCCGGACGGTCGGCGGGGAAGGACTGGTGAGTGCCGGTGCTGGCCACGCCGCCAAGGCTACGGGCAGTTCCCCGGCGTGAGGCGGTCTGCGGTGCGGCCGACCAGCCCCGCACGATCGGGTGCGCCGCGACGGGACACAGTCCGTGTGGGTTGCGCGTCGAAGGGGTGAATTGATGGGCGAGAGCCGACCGCGGCCACCGCTATGCGGTCGGCGCCAGTTCGGCCCGGCCGAAAAGCAAGGCGTACCCGGTTGGCAGTTGTGCGAGAACGCGGTTGATGAGGTCGTCCCCGGTCAGGCGACTGAGAATCGCGAAAACGGTCCCGGCGTCCCAGCGTGCGGTGGCGGGCGTGCCGCCGGTGCGGGTGGCCAGGTCGCTGACGAAGTCGAAGCCGGTGAGCGGTTCGGTGCGGGGGAGCCGGGCGGTGAGCTCGAGCGCGGCCTCGACCGGAAGCCGGGCGGCCAGGGCGACGCGTTCTTCGCCGATCAGCTGCCGACCGAGTCCGGCCAGCACATCACGGACGGCCTGCTCGGCCCGTTCGCGGGTTGGGTAGGCACCCTCGTAGCGTACGTGCTCGACCATCGCGTCGAACGTCATCGCCGGTGTACGGAGGTCCGCTGGGGGCTGCGGGGACATCGGTGTGCCTTTCAGATAGCTGCGCGCGTGGACGCTCTCATTCGGCACGCCGACCAGCTGCGCCAGGACAGCAACGACCAGCGACGCGACGCTTGACCCAGCGGAAGGAATCGCAGCGGCCCGGCGTCCGCCGGGCAGGCCCGAACGGTGGAACGGCGGTCGATGCGAACCGGGCGGCGCGGCGCGCCGCCTGTCACCAAAGATCAGGTCCGCCGCCCCGCCATTCGACCCAGCTCCCCTTCCAGAGGTCTCTGACTCGGGGCCTGAGCCCAGCCCGCCGCAGCAAGACGAGAATGTCCCTGGGCCCATGGGCCAGGGTGAGGATGCGCTCATCCAGCCGGACCCGGCGCCCGTCGCATTCCGAAGGCGGATACACGATCATTCGGCATTCCACCCCTCCAGGCTGCGACGCAGTCTTGATGGCCTGCTGGAACAACGACCCTGTCCGGAGCTTTCTGCACCTCCCCCGCGTACGAGCCCAGCACGCCGCCGGGGAGTGACCGCCTGACACGGCAACCATCGAGGTCCGCAACGAATGCACGACAAGGAAACGACCGCGCTCGTCGTGATCGACATGATCAATACGTACGAACACGACACGCGCGCGCGACATCGGTGTGGACGTCATCTACGTCAACGACAATTTCGGACGCTGGCGCTCCCGCACGACGAGATCCTGGACATGGCGCTCGCCGGTCCGCACGCCGACCTGGTTGAACCGGTCAAGCCCGACGCCGACTCGCTGTTCGTCCTCAAGGCCCGGCATTCGATCTTCTTCCGAACTCCGCTGGTGTACCTCCTGGACCGGCAGAACGTCGGCCACCTCGTGCTGTGCGGGCAGGTCACCGAGCAGTGCGTGCTGTACTCGGCACTCGACGCGCACATCCGTGACCTTCCGACGATTGTCGCGAGTGACGCTGTCGCCCACATCCACCGCGACCTGGCGGACGCGGCGCTGCGCATGATGGAGCGCAACATGGGCACCCACCTCTGCGCGGCGGACGAGGTCCGGATGGGCGTCGAGACCGGTTCAGGGCTCCCGCTGCCCTGACCGGCCGCTCTTTCACGAACCCGAGGGCCTCTAGCGAGCAAACCCTCGCGGAGGCAGGAAGACCCGGACACCGCCTGGGCCGAACCTGATGCTGGGGGCTCCATCAGCTGCCCCCATCGAGGGCAGCGGGCGGGGCAGCTTCGCCCGGCCGTCGTGTTTGCTTTGGCGAAGCGGCCGCCGTGGGCCCTTCACACGACCAGGCGGGTGGACCGTTTGCACGGTACGCCGGCTCTCAGGGACCCTCCTCACCACTGGCGACGCGGCGAGCCAGGCGGATGGCAATGCGTCTGCTCTTCGGTCCTGAGGCGCACGATGGTGGGGGACGGATCGGCGAGCAAGGGTGGCGACTGGATGGCGCGGTCCGATGACGTGCTTCGGATGTTGGGTGGCCTGTTGCAGGCCGGTCACCTGGCGAGCATCGAGCAACTTCCCGGGCTGGTGGCCGAGCACGCGGCGAAGGCGGAGCTGGAGGACGCCCGCGTTTATGTGTCGGACCTGCGACAGGAGGTGCTCCGAGAGCTGACGGGCGTCGGGCTCGATGCCGGCCGGGACGGTGAGGAGCTGTGCATCGAAACGACGCTGCCGGGGCGTGCCTTCCGCCACACCCGCATCATGACCGCTCCGGGTGCCGGACCGGGTCGGCAGCGCCACTGGGTGCCGATCCTTGACGGCACGCATCGTCTGGGCGTCCTGCGGGTCGACGTAGCCCTCGGGGTGGGCCTTGATGCGGCCGAGTATCTCGCTTCTCTGGTGGGACTGCAGCTCGTCAGTAAACGGCTTTCGAGCGACTCGCATGCGCGTCTGGTGCGCGTCGAGTCCATGAACATCGCCGCCGAGATGCAGTGGGCGCTCATGCCCCCGCGGGCGTTTGCCGACGGCCGGGTGGTGGTCTGCGCCGAGATGGAGCCGGCCTACCGGGTCGGCGGGGACGCATTCGACTACGCACTGGCGGGCGACGTACTCCATCTGGCGGTCTTCGACGCCATGGGCCACGACAACGCCGCCGGGCTGACGTCACAACTCGCGATGGCCGCCTGCCGTAATCAGCGCCGTCACGGCGTCGGCCTTGCGGCGGCCAGTGCCGCCATCGAGGAGGTGCTCATCGAGCAGTTTGCGCATCAGCGGTACATCACGGGCGTGCTGGCCGACCTGGACCTTTCCACCGGCCGTTTCACGTGGGTCAACCGAGGTCACCCGCCGCCGGTGCTGATCCGTGGCGGACGCTGGGTGCACGTCCTTGACTGCCCGCCCTCGCACCCGATGGGCAGCGACCTGGGCCTGCCCGTCCAGACGTGCCACGAACATCTCCAACGCGGCGACCGCGTCCTGCTCTACACCGACGGCGTCACAGAAGCCCGCGACGCGCAAGGCAACGAATTCGGCCGGGGCCGGTTCACCGACTTCATCATCCGCCAGCAGGCCGATGGCATGCCGGCCCCGGAAACGTTGCGCCGACTCATGCACGCAGTCGTCGAGCACCATCGTGGAAGGCTCAAAGACGACGCCACCGTCCTCATCTGCGAATGGATCGGAGCTGCCCCGTAGCGGCACACGCTGGTTCAGCATGGCGAACTCTCACCCCCTGCACACATGGCCAGCGCCTGAAGAGCGCGAGCGACCCCGGCCGCTTTCAAAGGGTGCCATGAGGGGCTCGGCGTCCAAGCGAAAGTCAGGTGGCGGCCTGGAACTGAGGTGACGTGCGAGCCGACCCTTACTCGGTCAGGCAAGGCGGCTTGCTGGTCCGCGAGGCGCTGATGGGCGTCCAGCAGACCGCGGTAACGCGGCGGGCAACCAACTCGGCGTCGCCGGGCACCAGCGGGGGACTCGCGCAGTGCACGCACCCGTCCCCGGGTAGACGCCACCGTGGGTGGCCCGTCGGCAACGCGTTCGGATTATCACGGACCTTCCCGGCGAGCCGTCGTGCGGCCCCAGATACCTCACACCCAGCGGACGGCTCAATCGCCCAGACCAAGCCTTACCCGAGGGGAGTACGGACCGTTGAGTACCGCCCTGTAGCCCTTCACCGGACAGGACAAGGCCCTGAGGCACCTACGTGGGATTGCAGGCCGCCGCGTTCGGATCATCTACACCGCGGACCTGGCCGTAGCCGTCAGCAAAGTGCCGCGCATCGAATACACCCGCAAGGCACTCAGATGGCATCTGGAAACTTTTCCTGGCTGGGAGCTGCTCGCATACATCGCAGCACCGTAGACGCCCTGGCTCAGCACACCAGCGTGCTGCCGCTGAAGTTGGCCACCGTGCACCGGGACCAGGAACTATTGGCGGCGATGGTGGCAGCGCACCATCAGCACTTCACCGACGTGCTGACCTCGCTGGCTGGCCAGCAGGAGTGGGAGGTGACCGTCTACGCTCTGCCCGTCGAAGAGCCCCCCATACCGCCCTTGCCTCAGGCAACGCGCTCCGATCAAGCCTTCCTGCCAGTGCACGACCAGTCGTACGATGCTGGTCACCATCAGCGCGAGGCGCTGGCGGCAGCCGACCGGCTCCATAGGAAACTCACGGGACTGGCCACCGCCTCCCGCCGGCACCCCCAGTCCAGGGCACGCCTTACCGACGAACCCGGAACCACCATCAGCAGCACCGCCTACCTCGTACGCCGCGATCAAGCAGAAGCCCTTCACCCGCCTGGTCAAACACCAGGGACGACCTCGGCCTCGACGACGAGCGTGCGACTTCTCTTGCTTCGGCGGCGTGGCAGCGGCAGCGGGTCGGGGCTCCCTCTCCTCGGCCTCGCGGATCTTCGCGTCGACCGCGTCGATCTGCAGCTGCAGGTGGATTACCCGCAGCCGCTCAGCATCAGGTGGTAAGTCGCTCACATGCTCGACTGTGCGGTTGGTCAGCGTGTCGAGCCAGCGGGGTCAGCTCTCGGTGGCCGTCTCGTCAAGGAACGAATCATGCGGCGTGACGGAGCGGCCCCGCCGAAGGCCCCGGAGGAAGCGACGGGACCGCGCCTTCGTGCCCACCCGGCCAGCCGCGTGGACCACTCGCATGGCCAGGCAGACGTTTGGGCGACCCCGCCACGAGGGCTGCGTCCCCTCCGCATGGGCAGGGCCACACTTCCAGGATGCACCCGCGTTCCGCGCGAGACACGCTGGATATTTGCCCGTCAAGGAGCCGTCCGTCATCGTCCTTCCGCCCATGGACGGCCGCGGGGTAACGATCAACGGGGTCTACTTCGGAACTGCCCGCGACATGACAGAACTGGAGCAGTTCCTTTGGCTCGCTGGCTTCGATTTTGCATGGTTCGACATCGCCGACCCCGACGTGATCGAGTGGCGCGGTGGCGGCCCAGACGTGTGGTGACGGGCCCGCCCGGCCTTAATCGGCCCCCGTAGGGCCTAATCCGGCCGGACGGACAAGTTCAGACTACGACGGCAGCCGGCGCCTGCCACAAGCGCCAGCCCCCTGCTCGCTGTACCGTTCGCGCACTGCAGGCATCATGTGGCGTCGCGGGCACATGGTCCGTGCCCTGCGACTGTCGGCGCAGCGCGCGCCACACTGCGGTGATCAAGAAATGCGATGCCTGCAGCGTGAGTTGGCCCACAGGTCTGCGAGTTGCCGGTCGGGGGGCACCCGGCCTTCAGGCTAAGGATCGTTGCGGTCTCGGCAGCGAGGCGGTCCCAGTCGGTGAGGAACGGCCCGGGCCGGTCGGTTGGAGGCCAGGACGTCGGTCCGCCGACCGAGGACGTATGCCGGCACTGCAGTGGGGCAGGCCTGCACGGATCCGCCGCGGGCTGGTGGTAGCGCGGCGAGTGGCGGAGGAGCGGCACAGCCAAGCCGGCGCCGCTCCTTCGAGTGGCCACCGCTCCGGGCCGCCGCACCAGCCCAGACCGAACTGTTGACACGCTATGAGCACAGTCGAGAACGACCTCTTCCCGCCACCCGACCACGACGCCGTCGACATCGTCCTCACCGCCCGTCGACCAGGTCGCCTACGTCCGCGCATGGATTCAGGCTCGCGCCACCGACGAAAGCAGCATGCTGCTCTACCTGCCCGAGGAGAGCAAGCAATAGTCAAGAGTTGTGGTTGCGGCGTTCTGTGGTGGATGCGGTGATCTCGGCTGCCGCGCGTTCGGCTTCCTCTCGCACGTCCGTGTCGGGGTGGTTGAGGAAGGGCTCGATCAGTGGGCGAGCTTGCGGGTCGTGCGTTGCGCCGAAAATGTAGAGCGCATGAGGGAGGAGCTCGGGCTCCATCGTCGGCATGTCGGCGGCCAGCGGTTGGACGATGCCCAGCGGCAGGCTGTGGTGGTTGAAAGCTTCGCTGATCGAGTTGAGGGCAGACTCGCGGACCATGGCTACCGGTTCGTTGACCGCTAGGCTGACCAGGCGTCCGACGATCAGACGAGTCGAATCCGCGTCGAGTGCGGTGCCGCGCAGGAGGTCCCCCAGGACCGAGGCGGCGACGTCCCGCCGGTTCGGATCGCGGTCGGTCAGCGCTTCAAGTGCCGCAAACATGTCTTTCACGCGGCCACCTCGCACCGCTCCACCAGGATGCCGTTCTCGAAGCGCGCGCCGGCACGGACCAGGGGCACCAGGTGCGCGCCGGTGATCGCGCGCCATCGCGCTTGAGCGGACTCGACGAGTTTGAACACCATGGAGAGCGCCGCTGCCGGGCTGCCGGCACCGCGGGTGACCTTGGTGCGGAGCTTGACGGTGGAGAAGGTGGACTCAATGGGGTTGGTGGTCCGCGGGTGGATCCAGTGCTCGGCCGGGAAGTCGTAAAACGCCAGCAGCTCGTCCCGGTCGTCGGTGATCTTCGCGACGGGTTTGGGCCACTTGGCTCCGTAGGTGCGGGCGAACGCTTCGATCGCCCGCTCGGCGTGGGCGCGGTCCTCAGGGTTGTAGATCTCCTGTGAACCCAGCACCTTTGATGCCGTGCTGCTGGGAAAACCTCGGCCAATGCCCTCCACAGACCCATCGCGCCGTCGCCGACCACCAGCTCCGGGTCGCGCACGCCGCGTCGGCGGCAGTCGCGCAGCAGGTCGGCCCACGACTCCGTGGACTCCCGCAGCCCTTCGGCCAGTGCGATCAGCTCCTTCGTGCCGTCCAGGCGAACGCCGAGTAGGACCAGCACGCACGAGTGCGCCTGGCCGAGCCGGACCTTGGGGCGCACTCCGTCGGCCCACACGTAGACGAAGTCCCGGTCCGACAGGTCCCGCTGCTGGAAGGCGGCGTGGTCGTCGCTCCACTGCTTGGTCAGCCGGGTCACGGTCGCCGGCGAAAGGCCGGCTGTGCTGCCAAGAAGCTCCTCCAGGGCCGGGACGAAGTCTCCGGACGACAGGCGGTGCAGATAGAGCAGCGGCAGCACCTCGGAGATCTTCGGCGACTTGCGGCACCACGGCGGAAGAATCTTGGAGGAGAACCGCTTGCGCCCGCCGGTCTGCTCGTCGACACGCCGGTCGTTGATCCGCGGGGGCCCTCACCTCAGCCGGTCCGGCCGCGGTGACCACGGTCCGGGGCCGGTGGTGACCGTTGCGGACAACCAAGCGGCGGCCAGCCTCGTCGGTCTCGGCCGCCAACTCGGCAATGTACTGGTTGACTTCGGCTTCCAGTGCGGCGGCAAGCATCCGGCGTGCGCCCTCGCGGACGATCTCGTCGATCAAGGAGCCGGATTGGGTGGAGCCGTCCTCGGTGACTACGCTGAGCACGGGCGTGCCTTCCCGACCCGCGCTGCAACGCGGGCCTACTCGGAGACCTTCAAAGGATCATTCGGGAAGGTACGCCCTTCACGTGCCCTCCCGGAACCGATCCACAAGTCCTGAGCATTGCTCGCCCGAGGACGGCCTGGTCCGCTGTCGCATGCGGATCACCGCCCCGCAGGAGCTATAGGAGCTTCCCGGCTGAGGTTTCGGTGATGCGTGCAAGGTAAGGCGTTAGGCCGACGCGCCGTAGGGACACCGGAGGGCCACTCCCAAAGCCCCTTCGCGCGCGCCGGCCATCGCTCGTTGGCGGCGGTAGGACGACACCCGACTCGCCCTGTCCCGCGTGCTTTCACCGGGTATGCTGCGCATCCTGGGCTGCGACCCGCCCTCTGACTCCGTCGCGCACACCGGGCGGGGTCGCGCTCCGACCCAACTCCGCCCCCAGAATGGCCTTCCCCGGTCCGGGAGCGCACGAGCGCGACCAGGTCTCGCGGAGCGTATGCGAGGCCAAGGACTTTCCCGTCGTAACGCACACGGCGTCCCCCGCTACCCGTCGGCGGGTACACGATCACACGGCAGTTCATGCGGCTAGCGTGACCCCAGCCACGAGCAGTCGCATGCTGGTAGCGCAGCCCCGTCCACGCGGGAGACGTCACAGGGAGGGGCCGCCCCTCACTCGGCTGCGGCGACTAGCTTGCGGCCCCCTGCAGGCCCGCGGAGGCTAGATGCAGCGCCGAGGGTTTGTCCACCTCACCCAAGACGTCCTTCGGCCGAGGGCCAGGCCCCTGCCGTGCGAGAGGCGGGGCCTGGCCTACATCTTCAGCGCTCGGCAACGAGCCTTTGCGGGCATTCTGGAAAAGCGAGCCTGCCCGACGTGCCTCCACACGCCCGCAAGACCGACCGGGAAGAAGGGGCCCCCACCGCCGCGGCTGCGCGGTGAGGGCCTCGCAATATCCCGGGAGCGGGCGCACCATTTAAGTGCGGCCTCGTCGCCGTCCTTCCCTGACTAGAGGCGGGGCCGCCCGCAAGTGTCCGCCCGACTGGTCGTGTGAACCATCCACGAGGCCCGGGCCCCAGCCGGGCGGGCTCAGCACTCGATAGAACCTCCAGCCTGCGGACCGCCCACCCACCTCCTACGAGCCCAGCCGACTCCATGGATCTTCGCGCTGCCCTCGGAAACCCCTACTTCGAGGGTTTCAGCCGGGCGATGCGAGGTAAGGCGATCTGCCGGAGCCGCCCGTTTCGCCCCCCGACCGGGCGGTTCCCCCAGGGCTCCCCTCTCTCGGCGGTCAGCGCCTTGCAGGCCGGGGTCTGCTCCACTCGGGCCCCGGTCGGTGAGGAGGACGTGATGGACGAGAACACCCGCGTGCATCTCCCCGGAAAGAAGGTCCCGGTGAGCGGCATCTATGAATGCACCTGGGGCCAAGGCCACCGCTTCGTCAGCACGGATGTGGAGGGCCACACCTTCCCATCGGTCCCGAAGGACTGCTCCGGCATCGGCTGGAATCTGCTAATCCCCGCCCACGCGGAGCGAAGCCCCTAGGTCCCCCAAGCAGCCCGCCCGGTTACGTGGTGAGGGCCGGGCGGGCGCCCTGCGCGGCCCCGCCGAACATGGACCCGTCTGACGCGTCGGCACTCATCCCCGGATGCAGAGCGGCTCATTGGGCCGGCGCTTCATTAGACGGAGGGGTTCGACAGCGATGCCATGATCCGGATCGACAGGTTTTGCGGGGGCCGGGCGCACCCGACCACCTACCGGATGAGTCTGTTCGTGCCGGACCCCGCGTGTGACCTGGCTACGATCGCCTTGATCATTGACCTTGTGGTGGGCCTCGCCTTAGGTCACTTGTCGCCCGGCCGCCATTCCGTGCTGAACCAGTCGATCGACTCCGCCATCGCTGCGAATTCGGGATACCGTTCGCGCTGATTCCGCTGGTGACGCCGACCAGTCGCTGCCGTGTCATGGGCCCGTTCGTCAACCGCCGCCTGCGACTGCGGCCGGGGGCACTGATCGCAGGACTGATCAGCAGGCTGAACGTGCTCCTGCTTATTCAGCCTGATCTCGGCAGAGGCCCGACGAGTGGGCGTTTCGTTTGGGGCAGCTCGTTGCGGTCAGGTGCTCCGTTGGGAGGCTCGAGAAGTGCACCAATGCTACGTGAGCGGGGTGGAGAGCCATGGGCGACGCGAAAAGCGAACGTCAACGAGCAGACGACCTGCCGGGTGGCAATGTCGTACGCATCCTATTGCAGCAGCACGCTCACATCCGGGACCTGTTCTCGAACGTGAAGAAAACGCGGGGCGATGAGAGGCAGCAGTGGTTCGACAAGCTCCGTGCCACACTCGCCGTCCACGAGACCGCCGAGGAGATGATCCTGCGGCCGGTTGCCAAACGCGCCGCCGGCGAGGCAGAGGTCGAGGCCCGCAACCTCGAGGAAAAGTTCGCCAGCGAGACACTGGCCGAACTCGAGACGATGGATGTCGACAGCGACGAGTTCGACAAGAAGTTCGCCTACTTCGAACGAGCCGTCATCACGCATGCCGAACGGGAGGAACAGCAGGAGTTCCCCGCCGTGCTCGCCGGTTGTGACCGAGATCAATTGAGGACCATGGGCTACCACCTGCAGTCGGTCCTTTCCATGGCGCCCACACACCCGCATCCCAGGGTCGCCGGATCAACGACAGCGCAATGGGTGATGGGCCCGTTCGCCTCACTTTTGGACCGGGTCAAGGACGCGGTCGAAGCCGCCCGCAGCCGTCACTGAGGGCAGGGTCCGAGGTCCTGGCCGGAGGAGCGGGCCGGCTCGCCGTGGTGAGGTCGGCGGCCCGGGCTCCGACGCGCTGTGACCGCTCTGCCTCACTTGGTGAGAAGGTGGTGGGAAGGCAGTGAGTGATTTCCCCGGCTCCTTGCCCCGGACGCCTATGATCGGCGCGCCGCGTCCCTGCTTCGGCACCCCCACCTGTTGGAGCCCGTGGCTGCGCTGCACAGGGCTTCGCTTGTGGACCATCTGAGTTCCGACTGGAGCGCCGCGGCCTGACTGTGGATGGGGCGGGCATAGCGGTCAACGCCAGGGATCATTGTCACCCAGGGTAATGCGCGGGCGCTCATTTCGCGGACGCCTGGGGCGACACCTTCGCCGAGCAATTCGGGCACCCCCGGGCCGATGGCAGCGCGGGGGCCGCTGCGTGATCGTCCACATTGACCGGGCGTGGCTGCTGGACCTCGCACATCGCAACATGCCCGGTGACCCCGGGATCACCGACTTCGGGTCGATGGCGGCCGCTGTGGCGCGCCACGCGGACAAGGTGATGGGCACCCCCGTCTACACGGAGGTGCACCACCGAGCAGCCGCGTTGATGCACCAGCTCATCCGGGTACCGGCGCTGGAGTACGCCAACGAGTTGTTCGGGGCGGTGGTGGCGGCGGCCTACCTGACGGCGAGCGGGGCCATCGTGACCGTGGGCGCGAAGGAAGCGGCGGAACTCGCGACGCGGATCGACCGGGACGCGTTGGACGTGCGGGCGGTCGCAGAGGCCATCCGGGGATGGGTGGCGGCGTAGGCGGTCGCGCGCTCAGGCGTCGGAGACCCCGGCTCTGTGTGGGCCGGGTGCCGGTGGTGACGTCGTATGGACGCCCCGGGCACCCGACCTTTCCCGGAACGCCGCTGCGCCCCTGCCGCCCTCTCGCGGCCGAGGAGCTGGGTCGGCCCGCTGCGCTACCGGCCTACGGGCGGATGGCGGCGACGGTAGCCGCCGCGCACGTTCTTGGACCCGGCTCGGGCGACGGGGCTGCCGGACGCCTGCGGGAGCCTACGGCGCGGTGCGTCCGGGAGCGGGCTGGTCGGCGACGGCGCCTGTGCCTCCTACATAGTCCGGAGCGATCATGCTTGCGAGGAGGCGCAGGCGTTCCTCGGAAGTGCTGCCTGGCTGCGCGTGGTAGGTGATCAGCGTCTGACCGGCGCTCGGTATGAGCAGCTTTTCGTAGCGCAGTTCCAGCGGTCCGGCCTGGGGGTGGCGGAACAAGGTGGTGCCGCTGGTCTTGTATTTGACGTCCTGGCGGGCCCAGAGCGTGCGGAAGCGTTCGCTGCTCAGGGTGAGCTCGCCGACGATCTCGACGAGTCGCGGGTCGTGCATGTCGGCGCCGACGATGGAACGCAGGTAGGGGACGACGCGGGCGGTCATGTCGTCCCAGTCCTGATGGAGCTCTCGCATCTCGGGTTCCAGGAACGCGGCGAGGATGCCGTTGTGGCCGGGGGCGTTGAATGGCGAGAGCGCGATGGCGAGGTCGTTGGCGGCGAGTACGTCCATGTACATGCCGTGGACGTACGCCGGAGTGAGCGGCCAGGAGCGGATGAGGGTGCACAGGCCCTCGCTGACCTTCTCGGGCCTGCGGGGCCGTTTGCGCTGCGGGTTCTTCCGCGCGGCGATCTGCAGCAGGTACGCCGTGGCCTCCTCGTCCAGCCGCAGAGCGCGGGCGATGCTGCGCAGGACCTGCTCGGAGGGATTCTTGTCGCGGCCCTGTTCCAGACGGTTGTAGTAGTCGGAGCTGATTCCCGCGAGGAAGGCGACCTCCTCGCGGCGCAGCCCCGGGACGCGCCGGTTGCCTTGATCGGGAACGCCGGCCTCGTCGGGTGAGATGAGCTCCCTGCGGGCGCGCAGGTACCGGCCCAGTGCGTTGGCGTCTTCGATGGCTGGCATGTTTCCAGCGTACGAAGGCATTCCGATTTCCTGGGTGGCCCTGCCGGTCCCAGTCTCAGCCCGTCCTGGTCCGCCTGCCGGCGTTCGGTGCAGCCTGGCGGCACAGTCCGCGAACCAGGAGGAACGCATCACATGTCCCAGCTCTTCACCACCGAGTTCAACCGCGACAGCACCGCCTCTGAGGTGATCGAGGGCGTCGACCTGTCCGGCAGGCGGGTGGTCGTCACTGGTGCCAACTCGGGCATCGGGGTCGAGACCGCCCGCGCTCTGGCGGCCGCCGGTGCCGAGGTCACGCTCGCCGTGCGCCGTCCCGAGGCCGGCGAGCAGGCCGCGGCGGACCTGCGCCAGGTCACCGGGAACGACGCGATCCACGTCGCCCGCCTCGATGTGTCCGACCTGGAGTCGGTACGCGCGTTCACCGCCGCCTGGCAGGGGCCGCTGCATGTTCTGATCAACAACGCCGGAATCATGATGCCGCCGGAACTCGAGCGCGGCATCGCCGGCCACGAGCAGCAGTTCGCCACCAACTACCTGGGGCACTTCGCCCTGACCCTGGGGCTGCACGGCGCCCTCGCCGACGCGGAGGGTGCGCGCCTGGTCTCGGTGTCCTCCGGCGGCCACCTGTTCTCTCCCGTCGTCTTCGATGACGTCGACTTCCGCTTCCGCCCGTACGACGCGCTCACCGCCTACGGGCAGTCCAAGACGGCCGAGGTCCTGCTGGCCGTCGAGGCCCAGCGCCGCTGGGCCGGCGATGGCATCACGGCCAACGCCCTGCACCCCGGTGCGATCGCCACCAATCTGCAGCGCCACACCGGTGGCCTGCGGACACCCGAGCCGTACCGCAAGACGGTCGAGCAGGGCGCCGCGACCACCGTGTTCCTCGCCGCGTCGCCCCTGGTCGAAGGGGTCGGCGGCCGCTACTTCGAAGACGTCAACGAGGCGCCGGTGGTCGACGGCCGTCCCACGCAGCTCGGTGTTCCCGGCGTGGCCCGCTACGCGCTGGACCCGGCCAACGCCGAGCGCCTGTGGGAGCTGGCCGGCGACATCGTCCGCTGAGGGCAGGCGGTCCGGTCTCCGCTTCCTGACCAGCACCAACGAAGGATCACTGCAATGACGGCAATCTCGAAAGTCGGTTTCATCGGTCTAGGCGACCAGGGCGGCCCCATGGCGGAAGCCATCGGCGAGCACGGCTTCGAACTGCATGTATGGGCCCGGCGCCCCGCCTCGCTGTCCGCGGTGGAGAATGTCCCCCACACCGTTCACGGCACCGTGCCTGGGATCGGCGCGTCCGTCCAGATGATCGGGTTGTGCCTGCGCGATGACGCCGATCTCTGGGACGTTCTGGACGGCCAGGGCCTCCTGGCCGCTGTCGCTCCCGGGACGATCATCGTCAACCACGGCACCGGTGACCCCACTGAGGCCGTACGCATCGCCGAACACGTCGCCCGGGCCGGAGGGATCTACCTCGACGCACCCGTCAGCGGCGGCAGCCCGGGCGCCCGCGCCCGCGCCTTGACCACCTTCACCGGCGGGTCGCGGGGCGCCTTCGAGGCGGCCCGGCCGGTGTTCGCCACGTTCAGCGACACGGTCAAGCTGATGGGACCGGCCGGCGCGGGCCAGTTCACCAAGCTGTTCAACAACGCGCTGACCATCACCAACATGAAGAACGCCGAGGACGTCCTCGGCCTGGCCGCACAGGTCGGTCTGGACGTTCCGGCCCTCATCGAGGTGGTTTCCGCCAGTAGTGGCGGAAGTGCGGCGCTCCGCGCCCTCGGGGGCGACATCACGCCGGAACTGGCCGAACACGTACACACTCTCATGAACAAAGACATGCACCACTTCGCCGACGCCGTGCGCGCAGGTGGCGGTGACCCCTCCGAGGTGCTGGTACGCGGCCTCGCCGGCGCCGCGGGCCTGGTCGAAACGGCCCGCATGGTGGCACTTACCCGGAAGAACGCCCCAGCGGAGCGGGGTGACGCGTGATGCCAGGATCCCGGCGACAGCCGCGCCGCCGTCTTGACCACCCACGGCGAGCCCCGGAACCCTGCTCGATGTCGAGATCCCCTCGGTCGTCGAGCGGGACGCGCTTTTGGTTCGCATGACCGCAGCGACGCTGTGCGGCACCGATGCGCACGTCGTGGACGGCACCGCGGGTGACACGGGCGGCGCTCTCCCCTCCTGTCCTCGGGCATGAGCTGGTCGGCCGAGTCGTCACCTTGGGTTACGGTCCGCGACCTGCCGTCGAAGTAGGTTTGGTGTGGTGGGGTTGAGGTCGCGCGGGGTGTCGCGGGGGTAGTGGGCGGGGTCCCGGTCCGGAACGGTGAGGTCGGCGAGGCGGCCGGTGGCAAGAGTGCCGCGCAGGTGCTCCTCGCCAAGCATCCGGGCGTTGTCGGGTAGCAGCGGGCGCCGAGCGTCTTCTCCCGTTGTCCTCTCCGCAGTCCTGCCAGCGGGCCGCCGGCCTTCCGGCCCGGCGTGACCGTTCCCTGCCGGAATGAGGCAGGGGGTGTCACCGGGCCCGGCGGATGCCGGTGATGCCGCCGTCATCGGGATTTCGCACGCGTCATGGCGCACACACACCCGGCGCTCGCTGGGGCACTGACCGACACGGTCACGGCCGAACTGACCGTCCTGGCCGGCTTCGACCAGGCCCTGGTGGTCGACGCGACCCGCGCACCTCCCACCGTATCCGTGGCCTGCTCACCCGCTTTCACCCGTCCGTTGTACCGGCCCGGCACCCCGGGCGGCTTCACGCCCGGCACCGCCCTGACCCTCGACGCCCAACGTCACTCTGCCAAGCAGAAGCATCAGTACACCGTGCCAAAGGCACGTGCGGGAGTGGCGTCGTGCCCGTCAGTCGTCGTGACCGTGCTTCTTGTGGTCCTTGCCTTTGTGCTCCTCACCCTTGCCGCGAGGGCCGGGCGGAGTCCGGGAGGTCGGCGACGTGCCGCCGGCTGGCGGTGAGACTTCGGCAGAGGGTACGGGGGGCACAGTGGCAGCAGGGGAAGGAGACGACGTCGGCCCGGGTGACGAGGCGCCGTCGCCGTCGGAGCTCCAGGCCGCACCGACGGCTGCCGCAGCCCCGAACACGGCAAGCCCGGCGACACCGACCAGGATGCGAGTGCGCCGCGGCTGCGCGGCACCTCGCCCGTACAGGCGGGACGCGGCCGCGTCGGGCAGGGTCGCCGTGGGTGTCGGCTCGATGCCTGCCGGCGTCGCTGACCGCCGCTCGGGGTGCTGGCCTGCCGAGGCGGCAAGCCAGTCGGCGATCTGGTCGGCGGTGGGACGCCGGCCCGGGTCCTTGGCCAGTAGGGACAGGATGTAGTCCGCCAGCGCGCCCGACACCGCCGGGTTGAGCTGCCTGACGGGTACCGGCGCCGCGTCGACGTGCTGGTGGATCACCGCCAGCGGGGTCTCGCCGACGAACGGGGGCCGGCCGGTTGCCAGCTCGTACAGGACGCAGCCGAGGGCATAGACGTCCGAGGCGGGTTCGGCCGGGCGACCCAGCGCCCGCTCGGGGGCCAGGTAGCCGCTCGAGCCCATCACCCGGCCGGTGGCGGTGAGCGCCCGGGACGCCTCGTCGGCGAATCGGGCGATCCCGAAGTCGGCGATCTTCACGGTGCCCTCAACGGTCACCATCACATTGGCCGGTTTGATGTCGCGGTGGATGACGGCCTGCCGGTGCGCCGCAGCCAGCCCCGCCGCAGCCTGAGCACCGATGTCCGACGCCCGCACGGAGTCCACCGGGCTGTGCGCAGCGAGTTCCTGAGCGAGGCTGTGCCCGTTGACGAGCTCCATCACGAGGTACAACTGGCCGTCATGCGAGCCGAAGTCGTACACGCTGACGACGTGGGGATGGTTGAGACGGGCCGCTGTCCTGGCCTCCAGGCGGAACCGGCCGGCGGCCTCGGCATCAGCGTCGCCGAGCATCAGTTTCACCGCCACCGCTCTTCCGAGCACCTGATCGGCGGCCCGCCATACCTCTCCCATGCCCCCACGCCCCAGTGGCTCCTCCAGCCGATACCGCTCCGCCACCAGCACGCCCGCACCGCTCCTTGACCCACGACAACGTCTCGCACCACACCTACCCGTGAGTAGCATGTGCGGCGCGGCGCCATCCAGCGTACAAACCTGGCGCGAGTCCGCCGACCGCCCTGCCTGCCACGCAGAGGCGCCCGCGCGGCGGTGCAGGCATGCGGTGACGGATGCGGCCGCCACACGCACGCGGAGAACCCCCGCATCTGCGCCGAACCGTTTCCACGCCGACGATCCGCAGGCGAGGCCGGCCCGACCGACACAATCGACCACCGGTCGAGTCGCTGGCGTCAGGCTCCTGAGTGCGTGATCCCGACAGAAGGAGGCGCCGGTGAGTGGCGTGGCGGCACTCCGCTGCCCCGCCGCCAGGCACGGTGACCCGACCGGCGTCCGCCGGGTGACCGAAGCGGCCGCCACGCACCACTTCGCGGTGGCGCCTTGAAATTCGTCGACTCGCGTGTCAGCCCGCGGAAGGGCGTGGAGCCCGTAGGTGTGCCCGTCCCTTCAGCTCCTCTTCGTCGACCAACGTGAGCATCGGCTGACCCGGCGCGCACACCATGATCACTACGAACTTGGTCGGCGCGTCCGTCAAGGCGTTACCGTCCTGGTAGTGGATCACATCACCACCTGGCTCCCAGAACGTCCCGCCGGCCTTGATCACACGCTCCGGCTCACCCTCGAGTTCGAACCGGATCGCGCCCTCCATCACGTAGCCGAATGACGGCCCCGAGTGGCGGTGCGGAGGGAGCCCGGGGTGACCGGGAGGCCATTCGACGAGGATGGTCATTCCCGAACCGCCTTCGGGGAAGAAGGGCGGAGTGACTTCCTGGAGCATCTTGACTTCGGGCGGCAGCGAGACCTCGTGGCTCTCGGCAGCGGGCGTGTGTACCGGGTTCTCCTCTGACATGTACGTCACCTCCGTAAGCCCGCCCGGAGTGGACGATCTTGCGTCGGCCACCGCCTTCCGGGCCGGTGCACTACTGGGCCACCCGTTCGGCGGCGAGCGACCTCGCCGGGTTCCGGGCTCACACATCGTGCTTTCACGATGAGGACGGGCTTCAGCCGCATCCGTGAGACGCCGTGCGCCTGTCCCGAGACCACCCTGCCTCCTGGGGGCAGCCGCCACAATCCGGGCGATGGCGGCATCAGACCCATCGCACCGTGTCACCGATGGGAACCTGACGGTGACGGCGGGTGTTGTCGTCGTCGCTCGTGCTGCTCTGCTGGTGGGCCCTGCCCAACGCCGTCCCCGCCATCCTGGGCCGGTCCGATCGCCGTCCGTCACCGCCGTCATCGCCGTCAAGAAGCGCAGAGACACCCGGCAACGGGAGGAGACCGCCTGACGACGGACGAGACATACCACGCACGGCCTATCGTGGCCGCCCACCGGCGGTGCTGTGACGAGCTCGCCCCTCTGGGCGCGGCGCCGGCCCCGGTGTCGACCGGAGCCCTTCACCGTGCACGAGCCCGAAGGCCGCAGACTCCTGCGCACCACATCTCGGTGGTGCCGTCAACGAGTACCGCTGGCGCGGGTCCGCCCTCCGTTCGGCGACCTCGTGGTCGTCATCGGTGGGCATGCTGCCGCCGGACCGAAGCGCATACGGCGCGACCCTGAGTCCGCTGTCGTGGCGCCCCCGCACCCGCCGTCGCTGCTTCGGATGAGAGGGAGGAGCCCGCCTCGCTTCCTCAGGCGGGCCCCGGCATCGCCAGGCACGGGCCGGCGGTCGATCCCGCCGGCCCGCGGGAGGTTCAGTTCAGCAGAACGTCTGCTGCGCGTTGGCGAAGGTCTTGAACGCGGCCTGGGTTCCTGATCCCGCGACGCCGTCGATGGCACCGGTGTAGCCGTAGTGGGCCTTCAGCATCCGCTGCAGGGCGCTCACAGTGCCACTGCCGACGACTCCGTCGATGGCGCCGGAGTAGCCGTAGGCAGGCTTGAGGTAGCGCTGGAAGGCCTTCCAGCTCTCGGTGCCCAACTGGCCGTCGAGCGCACCGGTGTAGCCGTAGTTCCCGTACTTCAGCCAGCACTGCACGTACCTCGCTTGCGTGGTGCTCAGGCCGAGGTTGACCACTGCCAGCGGGGTTACGCTGCGCGGGCTCGCGGCTGCCGGCGAGGCCGGTACGGGGGCGGCGATGCTGGGTCCGGCCCCGGCAAGCCCCCCGGCTGCGATTCCCGCCACAGTAGTGACGCTGAGGAGCGTCCTGGTCAAAACCTTCGATCGCATTCGTTCCCCTTCACGTTGTCGGTGATGCGGCGCAGCTGACGGCCGGTCAGGGCGCCACGCTTGAGCTCTCACTGCAACAGTCCGTCGTGCCGGAGGCTGCCGGGAACGAGTCTGTTGTGCAGGCAGATCCAGCCGCCACGCCATTCACGCCTGGCCAAAAGGGTCCCGGGCAGATCAGGATCGGTCAGCATGATGCGCTTGCAGTTCACCGCCGCCGATCTGCGCAACATCACTCTCATGACGCCCGCAGCGCTGGAAGGAGTCACATCCAGCGTGCGCCTGCTGCGCACCGGACTTGCCAGAGGGCAGGGAAAGCGGCCAGGCGTCGTCCAGTGGCACCGGGAGCACAGAGCCACAGCAGCCGCCCGGGCGGGGATCCTGCACGACTTGGTTCCCCGGCAGGGCAACTTTCCCGACTTTCTGCTGCACCTGTCTGACGACCTCGGATCGAGCGTCGCGCTGGCCGCCCTGACGCCTGCCGACCAGCTGGCAGCTGACATCGAGCAACTGCCGGCCTCCGCCGGCACCCAGCGCCGTCTGAGAGCACTGGCTGACGGTGCGCCGAGCGCACGTCAGAACCTGGCCAGGGACCTGCACAGGTACTTTGACACCTGCCTGTCCGATTGGTGGCCAAAGATCCAAGCTCAGGCTGCCGCCGACCGTGCGCTGAGGGCCGAGACGCTGCTGCGCGGCGGAACCGATGGGCTGCTGGCCACACTTGGCTCCTGTTGGCGCTGGGAAGCCCCCACGCTGCACATCCCCTGGGCGGGTTCGAGCGACATCGAGGTGCCCCTCTGCGGCCGGGGACTGGTTCTGGTCCCCTCCTACTTCGGCGGTCCGGCACTGATGTACCGACCCAAGGCCTCCACCGTTCTGGTGTATCCCATGCATGCGGGGGAACCTGCCATCGGCAGCGCGGACGCACTTGGCCCGCTGCTCGGCCGGACCCGCGCGGCTGTTCTGGCCGCCACCCGTCACCCGGCCAACACCACCACGATTGCCGAGCGGGTAGGCGTCTCGCTGCCGTCCGCGAGCCAGCACGCCGCGGTTCTGCGCAACGCCGGCCTGATCACCACCACACGCACCGGCAGCGCGGTCCTGCATACCCTCAGCCCTCTTGGGCAGGCACTGCTGCGCGGTGACAGCACCAGGCGTTGACTCCGTCGGTGCACGGTCGCGGACGACGCTGTTGCCGGACCGAGTGCCGGTGCTGAGTGTGCCTGCTGACCACACCGCCGACGCAGACCGCTGTGGATCGGGATCGACACAGTGCACAGCCCTTCACCACCGCCTGTCCGATATCAGCTGATCCGTCAGCGATTGGACGGCGCCCGCCGGAGGCCGAGCCCGGCCCGGCCCCGGACCGCGTGCCACCGGTTGGCCCCGACTCGGCCGCGCCCGGCCCGCCGGAACGGCGCCACGCTGCGTCGCGTCCCCACCGCGATGCTCACGGCCCGCGTGCAGGTGCACGACCTCCGCGCCGTGCTCATCGTGTGTCAGGCAGTGGTTTCAGCGGCGTGTAGGTGCCCGCAATAATCGCAAAGATGTTCGCGTGGTCCAGCCGCCATAGCACAGCCTCCCCGGGAGGGCCCCAGGTGCCGCGGCGGCCCCGCCCGCGGCAGGAGGGGAGTCCAGGGGGCGGGCGCGGTCGCCACCCTGACACCGACCGGCCCGTTCGCCTAGGAGTCCAGCCCCTGTGACCCCTATTCCGGGCGCCCGAATGAGCGACTGGGCCGAATCGAGCGATGGCCGCTCCTTGCGGGTGTTCAGGACGCGGAGATGCCGTCCTGAACGCGTCACGGGCCCGGCTCAGGAGTGGGCGAGCGCCCAGTTGAGGCGTAGTCGGCGATCTCCTGCCAGCCTTCCTGGACGGCCATTACGTGGGAGCGGCCGGGGAATACCTTGACCTCGGTGGTGGTGCCCTCCGCCTTGTAGTGCCCGGCGTTGGACAGTTGCACCTTGGGGGGCATCAGGTGGTCGTACTCGCCGGAGAGGAAGAGCAGGGGCGCTCGGTCGGCGTTGTGGAAGTCCACGTACGTGTCGGTGTGCGCGGGGTGAAGGTTGGCCAGCGAGGCGCTCCATACGATGTTGCCCGGCCTTCGCGGGAGTGGACGCTCCCCGCCCCGCCGTCGAGGTCAGCCGGTCAGGCCGGTCCAGCCGGCGCGTATGTGGGCCAGTCTCACGCGCTGGGGATGGTCACCGACCGGGACCGAGACGATCTTCTGGCCGGTGGCGAAACCGATGGCGGTGACCTGGTCGGCGTTGCTTTCGGAGATGACGCAGGAGTTGCCGTCGCCGCTGACGGTGGCCCAGTAGGGCTTGGCTGCGGGGACGAGCGGGCCCTCGGCTAGAGTGGCGCGGTCGACGACGGTGGCGTAGTCGTCCATGGTTCCGGCGACGCATAGCTTGGTCCCGTCCGGGCTCATGGACAGGCCGTGGTGGCGGGAGTCGTTGACAAAGGTGGTGCGGTCGTCACTGGTGTCCGGGTTTTTGGGCAGGGCCTTGACCCGGGTGATCTTGTCGGTGGCGACATCGTACTCGGCGAGGCCGTTGAAGAACGAGACCTGGAAGTAGAGCTTGGAATCGTCCGGGGTGAGGGCGGCCGGGCGGACGGCGTCCGACAGATCGCTGCGGCCGGCGGCGTCGAGGCGGGTACGCATGTCGATCGTTTTGACGACCTGGAAGGTGGACGTGTCCGCGATCGTGATCTTCCGGTCGCCCTTGAGGAAGTCCTGCCAAGGGGCGTCGAAGTCGTTGTTGACCTCGCCGATCGACATGTTCCAGAGGTATCTGCCGTCCCTGCTGAAGATGTTCTCGTGCGGCTTGTCGCCGGTGGTGAACTTCCCGAGTTCCCGTCCGGTGTTGATGTCGAGGACGTGGACGGTGTTGGACGTGGACGCTGACACGGCCACACGGGTGCCGTCGGGGGAGACGGCCATGTGGTCCGAGCGGTAGCCCGATACCGGGAAGCGCCACTTGACGTCGCCGGTCGCGAGGTCGATGGAGACGACGTCGGCGAAGCTGGGGCGGGAGGCGACCAGGGCTGTGCCGTCGGGGGTGGCGTACATGTCGTCGACGAACTGGTCGTGGCCCTCGCCCACGGTCTCGCGGATGCCGAGGAAGTAGATCAATTTGATAGGGTTGAGATAGATCTCGGCCAGCCGCCGGTCCTTGTCGGGGATGACGTTGATGCGGCCGATCCTGGCGAAGTCGCCGCGGGCCTTGATGACGGTTGCGGTGCCGTCCCAGTTGTTGCCGACGAACATCACCTCCTGCAGGGCCGGGGTCGCCTGCGCGGAGACGGGGGCGGAGATGCAGGCCGCGGTGACGGCACCGACCGCGAGCAGGGCTCTTAGCCTGACGGGGCGGGACATGGGGTGCATGTG
>NZ_JARAVO010000489.1:0-992 GCF_033792805.1 Streptomyces sp. PA03-1a | reverse complement strand
GTGCCGGTGGCGGGCCGGGCGGGGCCGTTGGCGCCGGTCATCGCGGGGTTGCTGGTGCGGGAGCCGGAGCGGCGTCTGTCGGCGGCGGAGGCCGAGCGGGTGCTGCGGGCGAGCGCCGCCGAGACCGAGACCGAGAACGTGTCGCGGGAGGGCCTCGCATCCCCGGTCGGGCCGGCCCCTGCCGTGCGCCCCCGGAGCAGCGGCACCACGACCGCGCCCGTCCGCTTGCCGCGCCCCCGGCGCCGCGGCGCCCCGTTGTGGACCGCCGCCGCCCTGGTGCCCGTCCTCGCAGGCGGGGTCGTGTACGGCGTGCCGCACTTCGGCGACCGGCACCACGGCACGGCGACCTCGCCCTCGTCCCCGCCCGCGGTGACCACGCCGGGCACGCCCTCCGCCTCCGCCGCGGCCGGCCCTTCCCCGTCGGCGGCACCCTCGTACGCACCGCCCCCCGTCCCGGACGGCTACCACCTTGTCGAGGAGCGGGACCGCGGCTTCTCCGTCCCCGTGCCGGACGGCTGGAAGCGCCAGGTGAGCGACGGCGGGCGGCAGTTCGTCTACGTCGACCCGACGGGGCTGGTGGGCCTGCGGGTCGCCGCGCTCGACTTCGCGGGCCCCAGCCCGCTGCAGCACTTCGAGGACGTCGAGGAGCAGATGGTCCCCAACCTGGAGGGCTACGAGCGGCTGCGGATGCAGAGCACCCGGTGGCGCGGGAGGCCCGCCGCCGTATGGGAGTTCACCTTCAAGGGGACGGCCCGGGACTTCCGGGCCGTCGACCTCGGCTTCGGGCAGCCCGGGGAAAAGGAGTTCACCGTCTACCTCTCCGCTCCGTCGGACCGGTGGGGCTCCTACCGGGCCGTCTTCGACAACGCGGTCGCCGGACTCCGCCTCGACGACTAGGACTTGTCCGCCCGATCATGTGACTACTCGCCGTCCAGGTCGTTGATGTGGACATGGGGCGGGGTGATCTGACAGACGCAGAGTGGGAACGGCTG
>NZ_JARAVO010000488.1:0-1002 GCF_033792805.1 Streptomyces sp. PA03-1a | reverse complement strand
GTTTCTTGGGCGCGGAAATTTGGAATAGAAACCGCCCGCACCCGCACCCGCACCCGCCGCGGATCAACCAGGTGCGGGCCGAACTGGACGAGCTGAGCGACCTGCTGCGCAAGCAGGAGGGCGGTCAGTGAACGGACGGATCGTCGCCGGCCGTTACGAGCTGGCCACGGTCCTCGGTCAGGGCGGCATGGGCCAGGTGTGGACCGCGTACGACCGGCGGCTGGACCGGCGGGTGGCCGTGAAGCTGCTGCGCCCGGACAAGGTGGCCGGCGGCGGCGACGCCGAGGAACTGCGCCGGCGCTTCGAGCGGGAGTGCCGGGTCACCGCCCAGGTCGACCATCCGGGGCTGGTCACCGTCCACGACGCGGGCAGCGACGCGGACGAGCTGTACTTCGTCATGCAGTACGTGGAGGGCGCCGACCTCGCCGACCACCTCGCCGAGCACGACCCCTACCCCTGGCCCTGGGCGGTCGCCGTGGCCGCGCAGCTGTGCGCCGTGCTGTCGGCGGTGCACGCGGTGCCGATCGTGCACCGCGACCTCAAGCCCCGCAACGTGATGGTGCGTCCGGACGGCACCATGGTCGTCCTCGACCTCGGCGTCGCCTCCGTGCTCGACACCGACACGACGCGGCTCACCCACACCGGCACGCCCATCGGGACGCCCGCGTACATGGCGCCCGAGCAGGCGATGAGCGGCGCCGTCGGGCCCCGCACCGACCTGTACGCGCTCGGGGTGCTGCTGCACGAACTGGTCAGCGGCACCGTCCCGTTCGCGGGCGCCACTGCGCTCGGCGTGCTGCACCGGCACCTGTACGAGCAGCCCGTGCCGCTGCGGCAGGTGCGCCCGGAGGTGCCGGAACCGCTGGAGGCGCTCGTGCTGCAACTGCTGGCGAAGGACCCGCAGCACCGCCCGGCCGACGCCCAGGAGACCTACCGCCGGCTGGCGCCGCTGCTGCCGGTGCCCGGCGTCGTCCACCGCCCCCTCGGGCCGATGGACCCCAC
>NZ_JARAVO010000487.1:0-1008 GCF_033792805.1 Streptomyces sp. PA03-1a | reverse complement strand
CTAGGACTTGTCCGCCCGATCATGTGACTACTCGCCGTCCAGGTCGTTGATGTGGACATGGGGCGGGGTGATCTGACAGACGCAGAGTGGGAACGGCTGCGGCCGTTCCTGCCGGTCAGTAACCGGCGTTGTGGCCGGTGGCGGGATCACCGGCAGGTCATCGACGGGATTCTGCACCGGGTGCGGACTGGTGTGCAGTGGCGTGACCTGCCGGAACGGTTCGGGCCGTGGAAAACGGTCTATGAACGGCACCGGCTGTGGTCGGCGGACGGGACGTGGGAACGTCTGCTGCAGCAGGTCCAGGCCGCCGCGGATGACGCGGGTGAGATCGACTGGGACATCTCGGTGGACTCCACCATCGTTCGCGCTCATCAGCACGCCGCCGGCGCCCGCACCGATCCGCCGCCGATCCCGGCATCAAAGGGGGCCGAGCAGGCAGAACACCAGGGCGAAACAGCGTGGCAGAGTCTGCACGCCCGCCTGGTGGAGGTGGTGCAGGAAGTGAGGGCCTGGGCCGCTCGCGGGGCGGGTTCACCAGCAAACTCCACCTGAGCGCCGACGGCCGATGCCGCCCGCTGTCCCTCATCGTCACACCAGGCCAGCGGGCGGACTGCACCCAGTTCACGAAGGTGCTGGACAAGATCCGCATTCCCAAGCTCGGCCCGGGCAGGCCCCGCAAGAAACCCGACAGCCTTGCCGCGGACAAGGCCTACAGCAACGGACCCATCCGCAAGTACCTGCGACGCCGGGGAATCCGGCACACCATCCCGGAGAAGGCTGACACCCAGGCCGCCCGCCTGCGCAAAGGCTCACGCGGCGGACGGCCACCCGCCTTCGACGAAGAGCGCTACAAGAAGCGCAACACCATCGAACGAGCCATCAACCGACTCAAGCAGCACCGGGCCGTGGCCACCAGATACGACAAGCGCGGCTACGTCTACCTCGGCACCGCCACCGCAGCAGCACTCGCCATCTGGCTCCGCACATGATCGCCCGGACAAGTCCTAG
>NZ_JARAVO010000486.1:0-1034 GCF_033792805.1 Streptomyces sp. PA03-1a | reverse complement strand
CGCGGGTGACGTCGAAGGTGTCGGGGGCGGTGAAGACCTCGGGGTCGTGGTTGGCGGAGGCGTAGAAGATGCCGACGCGGTCGCCCTCGCGGATCTTGGCTCCGCCCAGCTCCGTGTCGTGGGTGGCGGTGCGCTGGAAGGAGGTGACCGGCGTGGCCCAGCGGACGATCTCGTCGGCGGCGGTGCGGGGGCGCTCGGCGCGGAAGAGGTCCCACTGGTCGGGGTGGGTGAGGAAGGCGTGCATGCCGTGGGTGATGGCGTTGCGCGTGGTCTCGTTGCCGGCGACGGCCAGGACGAGGACGAAGAAGCCGAACTCGTCGGTGGTGAGGTTGCCCTCGTTCTCGGCGGCGACGAGCTTGGTGACGATGTCGTGGGCGGGGCAGGCCTTGCGTTCGTCGGCCATGTTCATCGCGTAGGAGATGAGCTCGATGGAGGACTCGGTGCCGATCTCCTCGGTGATGGCGAGCTCGGGGTCGTCGTAGCCGATCATGTTGTTGGACCACTCGAAGATCTTGCCGCGGTCCTCCTGGGGGACGCCGATGAGTTCGGCGATGGCCTGGAGGGGCAGTTCGCAGGCGACGTCGGTGACGAAGTCGCCGCTGCCGTGGGCGGCGGCGCCGGCGACGATGCGTTCGGCGCGCCGGCGCAGGGCGTCCTCGAGGGCGCGGATGGCGCGGGGGGTGAAGCCGCGCTGGACGATCTGCCGCAGGCGGGTGTGCTCGGGCGGGTCCATGTTGAGGATGATCAGCTGCTGGGCGTCGATGCGGTCCCGCTGCATGTGCTCGTTGAAGCGGATGATCGCGGTGTTGGTGCGGGAGGAGAAGGTCTCGGGGGTGGTGGAGACCGTCTTGACGTCGGCGTGGCGGGTGACGGCCCAGTAGCCGTCGTCCCCGAAGCCCGCGATGCCGTGGGGCTGGGGGATCCAGGAGACGGGTGCGGTGCGCCGGAGGGCGGCGAACTCCGGGAGGGGTATGCGCTCCTGGTTGACGTCCGGGTCGGTGAAGTCGAAGCCGTCGGGGAGGGCGGGGCAGGAG
>NZ_JARAVO010000485.1:0-1083 GCF_033792805.1 Streptomyces sp. PA03-1a | reverse complement strand
TACGAGTTTTAAAGAGGTCTCGTGGGCTCGGAGATGGTTATAAGAGACCGCCATCCCGCCGTCCTCCCAGGTCCCCCCGGCACCTCCGGCCTCCCCGGCGACACCGGAGGAGGCGCCCTTCGGGTGGGCGTCGCCGCCCGCGCCGCCCACGCTCACGCAGCCGGTCACGGAGCCCAGGGCGAGCACGGGCAGGAGCAGCACGGCCGCCGTACGCGCGCGGGCGGTGGCAGGGGTCACGGAGGCACCTCTGGTGGATCTGGCGGGACCGGTGGGTCCGGTGGGTCCCGCGGGGGCGTGGCGGGATCGGGTTCCGCGCTGCCCAACGGGCCCACGGCCCTCGGGGACACGCCCGTACGGGCGGGAGCGCGCCCCCGCGGCGACCGGCCCGCCCCCGCGGGTCACCGAACGGCTGCCACCCGGCGCCCCCTTGGCGCGCCCCGGTACCGCAATCCGCGCCGGACGCTGCCCGAACGGCCGTCCGTCCCGGACAATGGCGGTGTGCTGGAGATGTCACGCGAAGCGTTCGAGGAACTGGTCAGCGACGCGCTGGACCGGATCCCGCCGGAGCTGACCCGCGTCATGGACAACGTGGCGGTGTTCGTCGAGGACGAGCCCGACCCCGCCGATCCGGAGCTGCTGGGCCTGTACGAGGGGACGCCGCTGACCGAGCGCGGGGAGTGGTACGCGGGCGTCCTGCCGGACCGGATCACGATCTACCGCGGCCCGACCCTGCGCATGTGCAGCACGAAGGAGGAGATCGTGCACGAGGTCGCCACGACCGTCGTCCACGAGGTGGCACACCACTTCGGCATCGAGGACGAACGCCTGCACGAACTCGGCTGGGGCTGAGCCCCGGTGGCCCCCGGCGGGCGCGCGGGGGACGTCCGTCGGGCGGCGCATGGCCCGCGACGGCCGGGGGCATACGTCGGCAATGGTCCGTGTTCGCTCTCGTGTGCCCCGTATCCGTGACCTGTGGCGCCGCCGCCGCACCGCCGACACTGGCCTTTTAAAACATACCCCGACCCCCAAAACCCCCCCAACATCCGTATTCCCTTCTTTTCCTAAAAAAAAAAAAAAAAAAAA
>NZ_JARAVO010000484.1:0-1089 GCF_033792805.1 Streptomyces sp. PA03-1a | reverse complement strand
GTCGGCGACGGCGATCTCGGGGGAGGGGAAGCGGGGCCGGGCGGTGTCCTCGGCCTCGTTCCAGCAGCGGTAGGCGGTGCCGGGGGCTTCGCGTCCGGCGCGTCCGGCGCGCTGGGCAGCGGTGGCGAGGGAGGCCCGGACGGTGGTGAGGGAGCCGAGTCCGCGGGCGTGGTCGGTGCGGGGTTCGCGGGCGAGGCCGGAGTCGACGACGACGCGTACGCCGGGGACGGTGAGGCTGGATTCGGCGACGGAGGTGGAGAGGACGACGCGGCGCCGGGTACCGTCGCCGCCGCGGAGCACGGCGTCCTGGACGGCGGCGGGTGCCTGGCCGTGGAGTTGCAGGACGTCGGCGCCGGCGTCGCCGAGCATCCCGGCGACGCGGGCGATCTCGCCGGTGCCGGGGAGGAAGCAGAGGACGTCGCCGTCGGTGGTGCGCAGCGCGGTGCGGACGGTGGCGGCGACGTGGTCGAGGAACGCGGGGTCGACGCGCATGCCGTGCGGCGGCCGTATGCCGTGCGGCGGGGGTGCGTGGGTGACGGTGACGGGGTGGAGGCGGCCCTCGGCGTGAACGACGGGTGCGTGACCGAGCAGCCGGGACCAGGCGTCGGCGTCGGTGGTGGCGGAGGCGGCGACGATGCGCAGGTCGGGGCGGAGGGCGGCGCGCACGTCGAGCAGGAAGGCCATGGCGGTGTCGGCGTCGAGGTGGCGTTCGTGGCACTCGTCGAGGAGGACGGTGGTGGTGCCGGGGAGTTCCTGGTCGCGCTGGAGCCGCTGGAGGAGGACGCCGGTGGTGACGACCTCGACGACGGTGGCGGGGGAGACCTTGCGGTCGCCGCGCACGGTGTGTCCGACCCGTCCGCCGGTCTCCTCGCCGAGGAGCCAGGCCATGCGGCGGGCGGCGGCCTTGGCGGCCATGCGGCGTGGTTCGGCGACGACGACGGTCCGGGTGGGGCGGCCGTCGTCGAGGAGCCCGGCGAGGGCGAGCGGGACGAGGGTGGTCTTGCCGGTGCCGGGCGGGGCGGCCAGGACGGCGCAGCCGTGGCTGTCGAGGGCCTCGTGGAGGGCGGGCAGGGCGGTGCGCACCGGGAG
>NZ_JARAVO010000483.1:0-1089 GCF_033792805.1 Streptomyces sp. PA03-1a | reverse complement strand
GCCCCGAGTCGACCGGCTACCAGCGCCCGCCCCGCGACCTGCAGACCTACGTCCCGGACCACGCGGCGACCTTGGGGCAGTGACACCACTCGGGCCCCTCGTGCCGGCGAGCAGGTGGGCGATCATGTTGATGCGGGCCGCGCGCTTGTCGTCGCTGCCCACGACGTACCAGGGGGCCTCGGGGATGTCGGTGTGCACGAACATCTCGTCCTTGGCGCGGGAGTACGCCTCCCAGCGAGTGATGGACTCCAGGTCCATCCCCGACAGCTTCCAGCGCCGGGTCGGGTCCTCCAGGCGGGTCCGGAACCGCTGCTCCTGCACGGCGTCGCTGACCGAGAACCAGTACTTGCGCAGGATGATGCCGTCCTCGATCAGCAGCCGTTCGAAGATCGGGCACTGGTGCAGGAAGCGCACGTGCTCCTCGGGGGTGCAGAAGCCCATCACGTGCTCCACACCGGCGCGGTTGTACCAGCTCCGGTCGAACAGCACGATCTCCCCGCCGGCCGGCAGATGGTCGACGTAGCGCTGGAAGTACCACTGGGTGCGCTCGCGTTCGGTCGGCGCGGGGAGCGCCGCGATGCGCGCGATGCGGGGGTTGAGGTGTTCCGTCACCCGCTTGATCGTGCTGCCCTTGCCGGCCGCGTCGCGTCCCTCGAAGACGATGACGAGCCTGTGCCCGCCGGCCCGGACCCACTCCTGCAGCTTGACCAACTCGACCTGCAGCCGCAGCAGTTCCCGCTCGTACATGCCGCGCGGCAGGCGGTCCTGGCGCTTGTTGTCACCCATGCCCCGGTGCCCTCGCTTCCGTAGGACGCCCACGGTACGGGTCCCCGGGCGGGCCCCGGGGGAGGCTCAGCCGAGCGGGCCGGTGCCGCCCGGGGCGCCGACGGCGTGACCGGGGGCGGTCGCCGGGAACGGGAGCCAGGGGCCGCGGGCGTGACCGCGGCCGTGGGCGTGCGGGTGCGGAACGTGTCTTTTAAACACTTCCCCGACCCCAGAGACCTTCTCAAACACCGGTGGCCCTCTTTCGTTTGAAAAAAAAAAAAGCAGCAAGCAGAGAAATAGAAGAAGAGGAGGGTGCAAGAGAGA
>NZ_JARAVO010000482.1:0-1099 GCF_033792805.1 Streptomyces sp. PA03-1a | reverse complement strand
CGGTTTACCCCTGCAGTATTCGGCGCCGGGTCCGCCGCTCGTCTCCCCCAGCCTTCGGCCGGGGGGACCCCCATGGGCGCACCCCGCCACACCCCCTCCCGCTGTGTGGGCGACTGACGGCCGGTGGGGGTGTCAGGGGCGCACGTTCCAGGGCAGTCCGCAGGATGCGAGCACGAGGTGCAGGCGTTCGTCGGTGGCCTCGGCGAGAGGGGGGACCAGCAGGGTCGCGATGCCCGCCTCGACCGCCGCACCGTCATAGGCGCAACGGTCCCCGACCATCAGCGCCTCGCCCGGACCCACCGCGAGCTCGTCCAACGCCAGTCGGAAGATGGCGGGATCGGGCTTGCACACACCATGCTCGAAGGACAGCACGAACCGGTCGACGTAACCGTCGAGGCGCGCCTTCTCGAACCACGGGCGGATGTCGAAGTGGACGTCGCTGACCACGGCAACCCGCACCCCGGCGGCCTTGAGCGTCGCAAGTGTCGGCCCCACGTCCACCGCGAAGAGATCGACGTCCGGTTGCGCCAGTTCGGCATACAGGGCGTCCACCAGCGTCTCGTCGATGCCCGCGGCCGAGGCCCAGTGCCTGAACCCGGCCCGGTACGACTCCACGGACACGTCCGCGCCGTTCATGGCCCGTGCCACTTCAGGTTGCCTGATCGCCGCGTCGAGACCAGCGCTGAGCCGCCGCACCTCCGACGGCGAGGCGTCCCGGGCGAGACGCCTCAACGCGCCCTCGATCCACGCCCCACCCTTCGGACCGGCATGGTCAGGACCCCACTTGGGGACGATGAGCGTTCCCACCCAGTCCAGAAGGACGGCCCTCACCTTTTCGACCACCCCGCCGGTATACCGGTGCGCTTATGTCGGCGGAAGGGCACCCCCGTCATTACCACCCTCCGGCCGTCAGTCGCCCACACCGGCAGGAGGGGGTGTGGCGGGGTACGCCCCCGGCCGAAGGCTGGGGGCGTACCCCGGCGCGGCACCGACCCCATACGTACGCAGCGAGGCGGTCACTGACCGCGCCGGATGGGGGTCCCCCCGGCCGAAGGCTGGGGGAGGGAGGGCGGGATCTTAAAAAAATTTACGAGGACAA
>NZ_JARAVO010000481.1:0-1103 GCF_033792805.1 Streptomyces sp. PA03-1a | reverse complement strand
GTTACGGTGACCCCCGGGGAACCCCCCGGCCCCGGGGGTCAGGGGGTGCGCTGATGGACACGCGAACCGGTGGCACGCGGTCAGGGGTCGGGGGTGCCGGCGACGGCCCGGCGGAACGCCCGCGCTCCGGATGGACGGACGCGGTCGGCGCGCTGGTCCTCGCCGGCTGCGCGGTGTGGTCGCTGGTCGCCGCGGCGGGCCACCCGGCCCGTCCCGAGGGCGTGCTCCTGGCCGTCCTGGCGGTCACCGCCGGATACGCGGCAGGCCGCGTCGGCGGCGCCCTGCGTCCGGTGGCCGTCCCCGCCGTGGCGGCCCTGACCGCGGTCGTCCTGGTGGTCGCCCTCCCCGGTCGCCTGTCCGGCGGCCCGGACACCCCGCCGCTCGGGTACGCGAACGCCGACGCCGCGCTCATGGTGCTCGCCACCGGCGCCGCCTGCTGTGCAGCCTGGGCCGCGCGGACCCGACCGCTCCGGCTGGGCCTGCGCCTGCTCGGCGCCACGGCGGCCGGGTTCGCGCTGGCCGTCGGCTCCGCCGCGGGGTTCGCGGCGTGCCTCGGGGTGGTCCTGTGCTCGCTTGCCGCCGACCGCACGCGCCGCGCGGTCGGCCTCGCGGGCCTGGCCCTGGCCCTCGTCGTGGCGGTCGGCGGCACCTGCGCGGTCGCCGTCGACGCCCTGCCGCCGGGGCTGTCGGCCTCGCTGTCCGGGCAGCTCACCCCGGCCCGGGTCCGGCTGTGGCACGACGCCCTGGAGACCGCCCGGGACCATCCCGTACGCGGGATCGGCCCGGGCCGCTTCGCCGAGGCGGGCACCGCACCGGCTCCTTCGGCGCCCGGCGGGGGCACGCCGCAGTCGGCGCCCCTGCAACTGGCCGCCGAGCAGGGACTGCCCGGCGTCGCCCTCCTCGGCGCCTCCTACGTCTGGCTGCTCTGGGCCCTCCAGCGCTCCCCGCGCCCGACCCCCGTCGTCCTGACCGCCGCGGCCGCCCTGACCGGCCTCGCCATGCAGGCCGCCGTCGACCACGTCCTCAGCTACCCTGCCGTCACCGCCGCCGCCGGCCTCCTCGCCGGCCTCGCCACCTCCCGCCCCCTCGGCGGCCCCCCGGAC
>NZ_JARAVO010000480.1:0-1105 GCF_033792805.1 Streptomyces sp. PA03-1a | reverse complement strand
ATCCAGGTCCGCGGGGTGGCGGGGGGCAGCGTTACGGTGGGAAAGGCGTACGCCCGTTCCCGCGGACCCGGAGGTGAGAGGCGGCATGACGACGCTCCCGCACCCCGCGGACCTGGATCTGCTCGCCGGGATGCAGGTCGACTACACCGACCAGGACGACCCCGTGCTGATCCGGCCGGACGGCAGCCCGGTCGAGACGTGGCGCGAGAACTACCCGTACGACTTCCGCATGGAGCGCAAGGAGTACGAGTGGCACAAGCGGCTCCAGCAGATAGAGCTGCTGAAGCTGCAGAGCTGGATCAAGGAGACCGGCCGGCGGCTGGTGATCGTCTTCGAGGGGCGCGACGCGGCCGGCAAGGGCGGGACGATCAAGCGGTTCACCGAGCACCTGAACCCGCGCGGGGCGCGGGTGGTGGCGCTGGAGAAGCCGACCGAGCGCGAGCGCGGGCAGTGGTACTTCCAGCGGTACGTGGAGCACCTGCCGACCGCGGGCGAGATCGTGCTCTTCGACCGGTCCTGGTACAACCGGGCCGGCGTGGAGCGGGTCATGGGCTTCTGCACGGAGGACGAGTACCAGCGGTTCATGCGGCAGGCGCCCGCCTTCGAGCGGATGCTCGTGGACGACGGCATCGACCTGGTGAAGTTCTGGTTCTCCGTGTCGCGCGACGAGCAGCGGACCCGCTTCACGATCCGCCAGGTCGACCCGGTGCGGCAGTGGAAGCTGAGCCCGATGGACCTGGCCTCCTTGGACCGGTGGGACGACTACACCGAGGCCAAGGTCACGATGTTCCGGGAGACCGACACCGAGCAGGCGCCCTGGACGGTGGTGAAGAGCAACGACAAGAAGCGGGCCCGTGTGGAGGCGATGCGCGCCGTGCTGGGCCGCTTCGACTACGGCGACAAGGACGAGGAGGTCGTGGGCGTGCCCGACCCGAGGATCGTCGGTGCCGCCGCGAACCTGCTCGAGGCCGGCGAGGCCTGAGCCTTCGCCCCCGGCGCGGGCGTGGTGGATGATCCGTCCATTCCCGGCCGGCGGCCCGCGCGCCGGGACCACCGTCCACATCCAGCCCTGGACCTGGGATGATCCCCTGCGCCCACCCACCCC
>NZ_JARAVO010000047.1:0-44992 GCF_033792805.1 Streptomyces sp. PA03-1a | reverse complement strand
CCCGGACCCCGCCCCGGTCGTCCGCCGCCGCCCACCGGGCGGGCGCCCCGCACTGGGTGCGCCCGGTGGCGCACTACACGCTCACCGCCGGCTACGACGCCTCCGGGGCGCACTGGGCGCACCGCCACACCGGCCAGGACTTCGCGGTGCCGCCGGGCACCCCGGTCCGCGCGGTGGGCGACGGCACGGTGGTGGTGGCCGCGTGCGGTGACGGCTTCGGCAACCAGGTCGTGGTCCGGCACGACGACGGCTACTGCACGCACTACGCCCATCTGTCCGTGCTGGAGGTCGTCCCCGGACAGCGGGTCCGCGCCGGCGAACGGATCGGCCGGTCCGGCAACTCCGGCAACTCCACCGGTCCGCACCTGCACTTCGAGGTCCGTGTCACGCCGCAGATGGGTTCGTCGGTCGCCCCGCTGCCCTGGCTGGCCCGGCACGGCGTGCGGATCGGCGGCTGACGGCCGCCGACCGGCACGGGAGCCCCGCCCCCCACAACTCCCTCACAGGTTCGCTATTGTTCGGCCTCCGGCGCTGACCGTTTCGGCGCCGCTTTCTGACCTGTGGGGGGTCCTGCATGCGCATACCGCGCGCACATCGGGCTGCCGTCCTCCGAAGTGCATCCGTTCTCCTTCTCACCACCGGCCTCGCGGCCGGACCGCTGACCGTCTGGCCCGCCTTCGCCGACGACGTGACGGTCAGCGGTCTGACCACCGGCGACGACGGCACCCTGGCCGTGGGCCTGGCCGACGGCCAGGCGCTGTGGGTCAAGGTGAGCGTCCGGGCCTCCGCGGCCGCGGACGCGCCCGTACTGGCCTCGACCGACGACCTGTCCTTCTCGTGGCAGCGCGGCTGGTACACCGACCGGCCCGTCGGCCTGCCCGCGGGCACGGCGTTCGGCGACTACCCGGTGGACGTCGACTACCGCCTGCCCGGCGGCACCGTCCAGCACTGGAGCGGCGCCGCACACGGCGGGGCGGGGCTCTTCGGCTACCGGCTGCACACCGGGGTCGGCACGCTCGCCTACGACCGCGACCACACCGACTTCGACCACCAGTCGGCGGTGCTCACCGGCGCCGTCACGACCTTTGACCCCGCGACGGGCACGACCGGCCCGGCCGCGCCCGGCACTCCGGTGCGGGTCAACTGGACCGCCCGCGTCGGGGTCGACACCAAGCACGGCTCGGCGACGGCGACGTCCGGAGCCGACGGCACCTTCTCGGTCGGCGTGACGCCCGGCGGCGCGCTCACCGCGGGCACCGCCGTCGTCAGCGGCGGGGCCGACACCGACCCGGTGGCCCCGGCCGCCCTCCCGGAGCTGCCGGCCAAGGCGGTGCAGTACCGGATCAGCGCCGATCCGTCGGCCAAGCGGGTCCACCAGGGCAAGACCTTCACCATGCGGGGCACCGTCCAGCGGCTGACCGACGAGGGCTGGAAGCCGTTTGCCGGCGCGCCCCTGGTCACCACCCCGCAGCCCCCGGACGTGTACCGGTACACCACGCCCGGCCTGATGGGCACGGGCACCGCGGACGCCTCGGGGAACTTCTCGCTCGCGGCGACGGCGACGAAGACGACGTACCACTACACCTACGTCAAGCCGTCGGAGTACGTGTCCGGCTTCGCCTACGCCGAGCACCTGGTCAACGTGCCCACGGCCGGCTCCTACTCGGGCGTCACGATGTCGCTGGACGCCTACAAGAAGGTCACGGCCAAGGGCAAGCTGGCGGGTTCCTGCTGGAACGCGCAGGTCTCCCTGCAGTACTCCAAGAACGGCAGCACCGGCTGGAAGACCCTCAAGTCGGGCTCCGCGGGGGACTCCTCCGGCGGCAAGTGCTCCTTCTCGGTGAGCGCCTACGGCTACACGGACGGCTACTACCGCCTGTACCACGCCGAGTCGGACGGGATGCTCGCGGTGGCCTCGGCCAAGAAGCGCCTGCACCGCACGGTGACCCGGATCGTCTCCTTCGACATGACGCCCAACAGCCCGCGCGTGGGCGGTGCGCTGAAGGCCCGCGGCACGCTGCAGTACCAGTCGGGCGGCAAGTGGAAGGCGTACAAGGGCGGGAAGGTCGTCATCGTCTTCCGGCCCAAGGGCGAGAGCACCTGGTACTGGACCGTGAAGGGGAGGACCGACTCCTCGGGCCGTTTCAGCCTCAACACCAAGGCCTACGGCGACGGCACGTGGGGCGCCTACCTGGAGGCCGACTCCACGCACTTCTACAGCGAGTCGAAGACGGAGTACGTCAATGCCCGTTGAGTCCCGGCGCGCCCTCGCGCTGATCGCCTCGGTGGCCGCGCTCTCCGGCGGTCTCGCCGTCACCCCCGCCCTCGCCGACGACGCGGGCCCGGTCGGCATCGGTGTGGCCCGTACGGCCGACGCCGAGCGCGGCTCCTTCACGGTGCCGGTGTGGACGGACGTCCCCGGCGCCGCGGTCACCTCGGTCACGGCGACGGTGCGCGACGGCGACGCGGTCGTCGTGGACGCGCTGTCGCTCGCCGGCTCCGGGGAGCGGTGGTCGGTGCCGTCCGGCGCCCCGCTGAAGCTGACCGAGGACGGCGGCGCCATGCCGCACCTGGGCCGGTACACCATCGACGTCACCGCCACCGACGACCAGGGCCACACCGTCACCCGCACGGGCGCCGGCACCCTGGACTTCACCCTCCGGCCGGTCCTCACCGGCACCGTCCTGACGCGGACGGTGCTGGACAAGGACCACCGCACGACGGCCGTCACCGGCACGCTCCTCGGCGTCCAGCCGGGCAGCGGCGACCAGGTGCACGTCGAGGGCGCCACGGTCGACGTGACCCGCACCTACTACTCCGTCGACGGGCGGCCCGACAGCACCGGGCAGGCCGTGACCGGGGCGGACGGGTCCTTCACCTCCCAGGAGTTCCCGGTCGTCACGTGGTCCGGGCTGAGGGCGGCGCTCTCCGTGGACGACGGGCGGGTGCACGGGTCCGTCACCGCGGAGGCCGGGAGCCCGGAGATCCGGCAGACCGACGTGATCGTCACCGCCACGGCCGACCGCACCCGCGCGGTGCCCGGCCAGGCAGTGACGATCAGCGGCCACGTCAAGGACACCACGGGCGCGCCGGTCGCCGGGGTGCCGGTGGCGCTGGCGCTCAGCGGCACGGGTCAGGTCACGGTCACCACCGACGCCTCGGGCGCCTTCACCGGCAAGGTGATCGCGGCTCCCGCCACGTACGGGTCCTGGTCGGCCGGCGAGGCGGACCCCTACCTGTCCGCCTCCGTCTCCGCCGGCGGCTCGATCGTCCTCCCGGCGGACTCTGTCTTCACCGAGGCGAGCGCCAAGATCGCCGCGGACACCAAGGTGACCCTGTCCGCCCGGCTGTACGCCGCGTACGACCGGGTGACGTCCGTCTACCAGCCCCAGGTCGTCCACCTGGAGTACTCCAAGGACGGCAAGACCGGCTGGCAGGACCTCGGCACCGCGCACGCCGACAACAACGGCAGCGTGGTGACGATCACCAAGTGGGGCCACCTCGACGGCTACTACCGACTGCACCACTACGTCTCCGACCAGCTCGCCGAGAGCACCACCAAGCCGGTCCGGCTGACCCGCACCAACACCCGGATGTACTCGATCAAGGCGTCCGCGACGAAGGTGAAGAAGGGCGCCACCGTCACCTTCACCGGCACGTTGAAGGAGTACGTCTCCGGTTCCTGGCGGCCGTACAAGGGCCGGCACGTCGAGCTGTTCTTCCAGAAGAAGGGCTCGACGAAGTGGACGTACGTCGCGTCGGGCACCACGAGCTCGACGGGCAAGGCCACCGTGAAGGGCAAGCCGTCCTCCGACGGCAAGTGGCTGATCCAGTACTTCGGTGACTCCAAGCACTTCGACAGCGACGGCACCGCCGTCTACGTCGACGTGCGCTGACGCACGCGGCACCACCCGCACGAGGGCGGGGGCCGGCCGGGCGACCGGTCAGCCCCCGCCCTCGCCCTTGCCCGCCTCGGAGCGCAGGGACCGCCTCAGCCGGTGCGCCGCGCGGCGGTCCTCGTCGGAGGCGTCCGTGACGTCCAGGAAGATCTGGTCCAGTTCGGGGAACTCCCCGGCCAGGGTGCGCTTGATGCGGACCGCGGCCTCCTCCACGGTCTCGCTGTCGATGCCCTCGGTCAGGTCCACCCGGGCGGCCAGCAGCACCGAGTCGACCCCGAGGCGCATCGTCAGCAGCGCGGTGACCGTGTCGATCTCCGGCTGCAGGGTCAGCAGTTCGTGCGCCCGGTGCCGCAGCCGGGGGTCGGCGGCCTCGCCGATGAGGGTGTCCCGGCAGTCCTTGCCGAGCCGGTAGGCGACGTATATCAGCAGGGCGGCGATCGCCAGGGACGCGTACGCCTCCCAGGTGCGGTCGCCGGTGGTCCAGTGCAGCACCACGCCGGCGAGCGCCAGCAGCACGCCGAGCACCGCGGCGCTGTCCTCGCCGAGCACGGTGCGCAGGGTGGGGTCGTCACCCTCGCGCAGTTCGGTGCGGAAGGGGCGGCCGTGCTCGCGGGCCCCGCCGCGCACCTGCAGCAGCGCCCTGAGCAGCGAGGATCCCTCGGCGAGCAGGGAGACGACCAGGACGGCCACGGCGGTCAGGAAGGCCTGCGTGGTGTGCGGCTCGCGCTCGTGGAACGCGGACACGCCCTGGTAGAAGGAGAAGCAGCCGCCCATCACGAAGATCCCCACGGCGGCGAGCAGCGACCAGAACCAGCGCTCCTTCCCGTAGCCGAAGGGGTGCCGCGCGTCGGGCCTGCGCCGGCTGCGGCGCAGCGCGGCCAGCAGGAAGACCTCGTTGAGGGTGTCGGCCACCGAGTGCGCGGCCTCCGACAGCAGCGCAGGCGAGGTGGTGAGCAGCCCGCCGACCGCCTTCGCCACGGCGATCACCAGGTTCGCGGCGAGGGCGATGAAGACGGTGCCCTTGGTCTGTTCGTCCTTCCCCATGGGGAGCGTGTGCCCCGCCACGCGGCGCTCAGTGGTGGAAGGCGGTGGGTGCCTCGCCGGGCGGGTGGAGCGGGCGCTCCTGTTCGCGCAGTTGGGGGAGGTAGCGCTTGAGGTCGGCGAGGAAGAGGTCGGCGAGGTCCTCGGAGAAGCCGTTGCGGACCACGATGCGCAGCACCGCCAGGTCCTCGCGGTCGGCCGGATAGGTGTAGGCGGGCACCAGCCAGCCGCGCTCGCGCATCCGCCGGGAGACGTCGAAGACGTCGTAGGCGGTGACGTGGTCGGCGGTGGTGAAGGCGAAGACCGGCAACTGGTCGCCTCGGGTGATCAGCCGGAAGTCCCCGCACTCCTCGATCCGCGAGGCGAGGTAGACGGCCACGTCGCGGGCGGTCTGCTGGACGGTGCGGAAGCCGTCCCGGCCCAGGCGCAGGAAGGTGTAGTACTGGGCGACCACCTGCGCGCCCGGCCGGGAGAAGTTCAGGGCGAAGGTCGGCATGTCGCCGCCGAGGTAGTTGACCCGGAAGACCAGCTCCTCGGGCAGGGCGTCGCTGTCCCGCCACAGCGCCCAGCCCACGCCGGGGTAGACCAGCCCGTACTTGTGGCCGGAGGTGTTGATCGAGGCCACCCGGGGCAGCCGGAAGTCCCAGACCAGGTCCTCGTCGAGGAAGGGCGCGATCATGCCCCCGGAGGCGCCGTCGACGTGGACGGGGACGTCCAGCCCGGTCCGCTCCTGGAAGGCGTCGAGCGCGGCGCAGATCTCGGCCACGGGCTCGTAGGAGCCGTCGAAGGTCGAGCCGAGGACGGCCACCACCCCGATGGTGTTCTCGTCGCACATCGCGACGGCGGCGTCCGCGTCCAGGTGCAGCCGGTCGCCCTCCATCGGCATCAGGCGCGGCTCGACCTCCCAGAAGTTGCAGAACTTCTCCCAGCAGACCTGCACGTTGGCTCCCATGACCAGGTTCGGGCGGCCGGTGCCCGGGTGGCGGTCGCCGCCGCGCCTGGTCAGGCGGCGTGCGAGGGACGCGCGGGCGCCGTCGCCGGTACGCCTCATCCAGCGGCGCTTGAGGGCCATCCCGGCGAGCATGCAGGCCTCGGAGGAGCCGGTGGTGGAGCAGCCGACGGCGCTCTCCGGATCGGGGGCGTGCCACAGGTCGGCGAGCATCGACACGCAGCGCCGCTCCAGTTCGGCGGTGCGCGGGTACTCGTCCTTGTCGATCATGTTCTTGTCGAGGCACTCGCCCATCAGCACTCCGGCCTCGGGCTCCATCCACGTGGTGACGAAGGTGGCGAGGTTGAGCCGGGCGTTGCCGTCGAGCATCAGCTCGTCGTGGACGAGCTGGTACGCCGTGCCGGGCGCCATCGGGCCGTCGGGCAGCCGGTGCTTGGGCGGCGCAGCACGCATCCCGGCGACCGGGTCGGCCCCGGCGTAGAAGGGGTTCACGGCGAGCTTCGGCAGGCCCTCGGCACCTTTGTGCAGCGACATACCGTCACGATACGTGTGAAAACGGTCACCGGCAGGTCGGCGGCGACCGGCGACCGGTCCCGGCCGGGGGCCGCTCAGCCCGCCGAGGACATCGACAGCTTCGCCGCGAAGCCCAGGAAGAGCGCCGCGGCGCCCGAGGTCAGTCCCGCCGCCAGGCGCCTGCGACGGCGGAACTGGGCGGCCAGGTAGGTGCCGCCGAAGATCAGCAGCGTCAGGTAGCAGAAGCTGAAGACCTGCGCGATGGCGCCCAGCGCGAGGAAGGACAGCGCGGGGTGGGCGTAGCCGGGGTCCACGAACTGCACGAAGAAGGAGATGAAGAACAGGATCGCCTTGGGGTTGAGCAGGCTGATCACCAGCGCCCGCCGGAACGGCCGCTCGGCGTCCGCCACTCCTCGGCCGCGGTCGTCACCGGCACCGGCTCGGTGCCCCGGGAGCGCCACATGCCCCAGGCGGCCCGCGCCATGCCGACGGCGATCCACGCCAGGTAGCCGGCGCCCGCGTACTTCACGATGCCGAACAGCACGGCGTTGGCCTGGAGCAGCCCGGCCACGCCCGCCGCCGACGCGGTCATCAGCACGGTGTCGCCGAGGAAGACGCCCAGGGCCGCGCGGTACGCCGTCCGGACGCCGCGGCGCGCCGCGACGGACAGGGTGTACAGCGAGTTCGGCCCCGGCAGCAGCACGATCAGTACGGTGCCCAGCACGTACGTCGACAGGTCGGTGATTCCCAGCATGCGCACCAATATGGCACTTGCACCTCACGTGGCGTGAGGCCGGAGGGTGTGGTCATGAACACGAGCACGGGCTACCCGGTCGGGCAGGTGGCGGGTTTCGCCGGCGTGACCGTCCGCACGCTGCACCACTACGACGAGATCGGACTGCTCTCACCCAGCGCCCGCAGCCACGCGGGCCACCGGCGCTACAGCGACGCCGACCTCGACCGGCTGCAGCAGATCCTCTTCTACCGGGAGCTCGGCTTCCCCCTGGACCAGGTGGCGGTCCTCCTCGACGACCCTGCCGCGGACCCGCGGGAGCACCTGCGGCGCCAGCACGAGCTGCTGACCGCGCGGATCGGGAAGCTGACGGAGATGGCCGACGCCGTCCAACGAGCCATGGAGGCACGCACGATGGGCATCAACCTCACGCCCGAGGAGAAGTTCGAGGTCTTCGGGGACTACGACCCCGACCGGCACGCCGAGGAGACCCGGGAGCGCTGGGGCGACACCGAGGCGTACGAGCAGTCGCAGCGCCGCGCCGCCTCCTACACCAAGGAGGACTGGCTGCGGATCAAGGCCGAACAGGAGGACTGGGGCGCCCGGCTGGTCGCGCTGCGCGGGTCCGGCGCCCCGGCGGACGGCGAGGCGGCGATGGACCTGGCCGAGGAGCACCGGCAGTTCATCGTGGACCACTACTACGACTGCACGTACGAGATCCACACCGGTCTCGCCGAGATGTACCTGGCGGACCCGCGCTTCAACGCCTTCTACGAGGCGATCGCGCCGGGCACCGCGCAGTACGTCCACGACGCGATCGTCGCCAACGCTAGGCGGGCGCGGGGCTGATCACCGCCGCCGTGCCGTAGGCGCACACCTCGGTGCCGGCGTCGGCGGCCTCGCCGACGTCGAAGCGCATCGCCAGCACCGCGTTGGCGCCGCGCGACTGCGCCTGTTCCACCAGCCGCTCCATCGCCTCGGTGCGGGTCTGGGCCAGGGTCCTGGTGAGTCCCTTCAGCTCGCCGCCGATCAGGGACTTCAGGCCCGCGCCGATCTGGCTGCCCAGGTGGCGGGAGCGGACGGTGAGGCCGAACACCTCACCGATCACCCGTTCCACCCGGTAGCCCGGCACGTCGTTCGTGGTGACCACCAGGACGGCGGACCGGGGCGACTGTCCGCCGCCGTACTCGTCGATACCCATACGGGCATCGTCGCCCCTGTGCGCCGTCCCGCGCAGTCTCAGTACTCCAGGTGCGGTGCCCGGTCCGGGGCCGGGCAGATCCGGTGGCCCGCGTGGTCGAAGACGTACAGGTGCGCGAGGTCGACCAGCAGCGGCACGTGCTGGCCGGCACGGAGCCGCAGGTCGGGCCCGGTGCGCACGACCAGGTCGCCGCCCCCGCCGGCGGGCCGCTCGGTCTCCGGCCGCTGCCCCGGCGGGTCCAGTACGGCCGTCTGGCCCTGGCCGGAGACCCGAGCGGCGGCCTTCTGCACCAGCCGGCCCAGGCCTGCCGCGCCGCCCTGCCGGGACGCCGCCCGGGAGCGCTGCCGCCCGGTGCCCGGACGGGCGGACTCCAGTTCGGGCACGACGGCCGCGCGGGCGCCGGTGCCGAGGTGTACCAGCGATTCGTGGCCCTGGTACTCCACGTGCTCCACGACACCGCTCAGCACCACCTCGCCCGGCCGCGCGCTGCTCGGCCGGTCGATGCGCACGGCCTCCGAGCGCAGACCGACGATGACCGGCCGGCCCTGCTGGATGCGGAGCATCTGGTGGTCCCGGCTCAGCGGCTGGGGGAGGACGAGCCGCTGCCGTCCGAGGTCGATCCACATCCCGCCGTCCAGCGGTGCCACCACGGTCGCCTCCATGAGGTTGATCCGCGGGGTGCCGATGAAGGCGGCCACGAAGACGTTCTGCGGCAGGTGGTACGCCGCACGCGGGGTGCCCACCTGCTGCAGCACGCCGTTGCGCATGATCGCCACGCGGTCGCCCAGGGACATCGCCTCGGCCTGGTCGTGGGTGACGTACACGGTCGTCACGCCCATGCCGCGGGTCAGCCGGGCGATCTCGGCGCGCAGGTGCGAGCGGAGCTTGGCGTCCAGGTTGGACAGCGGCTCGTCCATCAGGAAGACGGACGGGCGCCGCGAGATGGCCCGGCCCATCGCGACCCGCTGCCGCTCGCCGCCGGACAGCTGGCCCGGGTAGCGGTCGAGGATGTCCTCGATGCCCAGGGTCCGCGCGGTCTCCGCGACCCGGGGCCCGGTGTCCTGCCCGGGCATCTCGAAGCGCAGCGGGAAGCCGATGTTCTCCCGGCTGGTCATGCTCGGGTAGAGGGCGAAGTTCTGGAAGACCATGGCCATCCTCCGGTCGCCCGGTGCCAGGTCGTTGGCGTACTCGCCGTCCAGCAGCAGCTCGCCGGAGGTGATGTCCTCCAGGCCGGCGATCATGCGCAGCACCGTGGACTTGCCGCAGCCCGAGGGGCCGAGCAGCACCAGGAACTCGCCGGGGGCGATGTCCAGGGAGAAGCGGTCCACGGCGCGCACGCCGCGGCCGTAGGTCTTCGAGACGTCGTGCAGGGAGATGGCGCGAGTCATGTGGGTTCCGCCGGATCATGATGATTCAGGAGTGACGGGCGACTTGCGGTGTTGCACGGTAAAACGCTTGGGAGGACCGTAGCCGAGCGTTCGCGGGCTGGGAACGGTTCGGTCGCGACCACGTTGATACTTTTGGCGCGTGACGACTCTCGCCCTGGGCCCGCAATGGCTCGACCCCGATTACCTCATCTCGTCAGCGGGCCTAATCGGCCTGCTGGCGATCGTCTTCGCCGAGTCGGGTCTGCTCATCGGCTTCTTCCTGCCAGGTGACTCCCTGCTCTTCACCGGCGGCCTGCTGGTCGCGGGCGGCAAGCTCGACTATCCGATCTGGCTGGTCTGCGTGCTGGTCGTGCTCGCCGCGGTCGCCGGCGACCAGGTGGGCTACCTCTTCGGCCGCAAGGTCGGGCCCTCGCTCTTCCGGCGCCCTGACTCCAGGCTCTTCAAGCAGGAGAACGTCGAGAAGGCCCACGAGTTCTTCGAACGGCACGGCGCCAAGTCGATCGTGCTCGCCCGCTTCGTGCCGATCGTGCGCACCTTCACCCCGATCATCGCCGGCGTCAGCCGCATGAACTACCGCGTCTTCGTGACGTACAACATCGTCGGCGGCCTGCTGTGGGGCGCCGGCGTGACCCTGCTCGGCTACTGGCTGGGCCAGATCGCGTTCGTCCACGAGCACATCGAGCTGATCCTGGTCGGCATCGTGCTGCTCTCGGTCGTCCCGATCGCGATCGAGTTCCTGCGCGCCCGCGCGGCCTCCCGCAAGGCCGGCCCCGGGCCGCTGCCCGGCGCACCCGAGTACGCGGACGAGGACGAGGCCGGCCAGCCCCCGCTCCAGCGGGGCTCCGGCGGGCGGCACCGCGCGAACCGCCGTTAGCGGACGGAGGGAGTGGGCAGTCGTCCCGCTGTGCCAGAGGGGAGGGTGACCGCACCCTCCCCTCTGGCGCACCCCGGCACCGTCCAGTGATCACGCGTCGAAAGGAGGATCCCGTGGCGCACCCCAAGGAGCCCGACGAGCCCGAGCAGCCGGTCGGCGGCTCGGAGTTCACCCCGCCGCTGGGCGTGGAACTGCCCAGGCCCGAACCGCAGGGTTCCGCCTTCGCCCGCCCCGGGACGCGGACCTCATCGCAGCTGTCCCACCCGGCCTTCACGCCCCCCGAGGGCATCCCGGTCGTCAGCCTCTCCAAGGAGACCCCCTGGCCCGACCGGATGCGCACGATGCTGCGCATGCCCGTCGGCGAGCGCCCCGCTCCCGAGCAGCCCGCCCGGCGGCCGGAGGCGGAGGGCGGCCCACCGGTCCCGCGCGTGCTCGACCTCACGCTGCGCATCGGTGAGCTGCTGCTCGCCGGCGGCGAAGGCGCGGAGGACGTCGAGGCCGCGATGCTCGGCGTCGCCCACGCCTACGGGCTCGGACGGGTCGAGCCGACCGTGACGTTCACCCTGCTGGGCATCTCGTACCAGCCCTCGCTCGTGGACGCGCCGGTCACCGCCAACCGCACGGTGCGCCGCCGGGCCACCGACTACACCCGTCTCGCGGCCGTCTTCCGGCTGATCAACGACGTCACCGCGGCCGACCTCAGCCTGGAGGACGCCTACCGGCGGCTCGCCGAGATCCGCCGCAACCGGCACCCGTACCCGGGCTGGCTGCTGACCGGGGCGGCCGGGCTCCTCGCCGGCGCGGCGAGCATGCTGGTCGGCGGCGGTGGTCCGCTGGTGTTCGCGATCGCCGCGCTCGGCGCGATGCTGGGCGACCGGCTGGCCTGGCTGTGCGCGGGCCGCGGGCTGCCGGAGTTCTACCAGTTCGTCGCCGCGGCGATGCCCGCCGCCGTGATGGGGGTGCTGGTCGCCCGGTTCGGCCAGCACCTGCCCGGTACGAGCACCCTGCAGGCCTCGGCGGTCATCACCGGTGGGCTCTTCGCGCTGATCCCGGGAAGGGCCCTGGTCGCGGCCGTCCAGGACGGCCTGACCGGCTTCTACATCACCGCCTCCGCGCGCCTGCTGGAGGTGATGTACCTCTTCACCGGCATCGTCGTCGGCGTGACGCTGATCCTCTACGCCGGGGTCAGCCTGGGTGCCGGACTCGACCCGGACCAGGTCTTCCGGGCCTACGAGAACCCGCCAGTGCAACTGGTCGCCGCGATGGTGCTGAGCCTGGCCTTCGCCGTGCTGCTGCAGTGCGAGCGCGGCGTGCTGGTGGTCGCCGCGCTCAACGGCGGTGTCGCCTGGACGGTCTACGCGGCGCTGCACCAGGAGAAGATCGGCATCGGCATGTCGCCGGTCGCGGCCACCGCCGTGGCCGCCGGCCTGGTGGGTCTCTTCGGCCAGGTGCTCTCCCGCTACCGGTACGCCTCCGCGCTGCCGTACGTCACGGCGGCCATCGGCCCGCTGCTGCCGGGTTCCGCGACGTACTTCGGGCTCCTCGGGCTGACCCGCGGTCACCTGGACCAGGGATTCGCCTCGCTGACGAAGGCGGCGGCGCTGGCGCTCGCCGTGGCCATCGGGGTGAACCTGGGAGGAGAGATCGCGCGGCTGTTCATCAAGCTGCCCGGCGGCGCTGACCAGGCACGACGCCGCGCGGCGGCCAAGCGGACCCGCGGTTTCTGAGCCTTCCGGGCCCCGCCGCCTCGCCGCCCGGCGATCGTACGGGCAACCTGATGTTAACTGTCCGTATCGTGGTCGTAGTTGACTGTAATCGGTTTTAGGGGTTTCACTTCACCAACTGGAGTCCGTTCCGGGGCAAAACCCGACCTTTCGGAGGCATGGAGCCTTGGCAGACGAGCACCTGAGCCCGCTGGACCTCGCCTTCTGGAACCTGGACTCGCCGGGTCACCCCATGCACCTGGGCGCCGTGGCCGTCTTCGACCGCGACCCGGAGCACCCGGTCGACGCCGACGGACTCGCCGCGCTGCTCACCGTCCGGGCCGAGGCCGTACCGCGGATGCGGCAGCGCGTGAGGGACGTCTGGTACGGCGTCGGCGGCGCCGCCTGGGCGGCCGACGAGCACTTCGACGCCCGGCACCACGTCCACGCCGTCCGCCGGGCCGACGCCCGGGCCGCCGTCGCCGAACTGATGTCCCGGCCCATGGACCGCGACCGGCCGCCGTGGGAGGTCTACGTCATCGAGGGCGCGCCCGACGTGCCCTTCTACGTCCTGGTCAAGCTGCACCACGCCCTCGCCGACGGCCTGCGCGCCGTGGAGTTCGGCGCCGCCCTGCTCGACCAGGGGGCCCGCACCACGGCGGCCGCCCCCGCCCCGGCGGGTCCGGCGCCGGTGGCTCCGCCTCCGCGCCCCGGCGCCGAGGCGGCCGTACCGGCCCAGGTACGGGGGCCCGGCATCCACCTGCCCGCGCTGCCGCTGCCCGATCCGCGGCAGGTCGTCGCCTCCCTGCCGGACCGGGTGCGCGAGGCCGGGCGCGCCCTGGGCATCGGCTCGGCCGTGCTGCGCGCCTCCCTCGACCCCGGCGGGCCCGCCGCGCTGGGCGCGGCCTGGACGCCCGGCGGCGCGGAGCGCCGCTTCGCCACCGCCTCCCTCGACGTCGACGACCTGCACCGGATCCGCAAGACCAGCGGCGGGACCGTCAACGACGTCGTCATGGCCGTCGTCGCCGGCGCGCTGCGGCGCTGGATGCAGGCCCGCGGCGACGACCCGGCGGGTCCGGGCCCGCGCGCCCTGATCCCGGTGGCGCGGCGCCGCCGCAGAGGCGTGCGCGGCGGCCGGGGCAACCGCATCTCCGGCTACCTGCTGCGGCTGCCGGTCGGTGAGCCCGACCCGCTCGCCCGGCTGCGCGACGTCCGCGCGGGCATGGACCGCAACAAGGACGCCGGACCCGACTCGGGGCCCGGTGCCGTCGCGCTGCTGGCCGACAGCGTGCCGCCGCTCGCGCACCGCTTCGCCGCGCCGCTGCTCGCCGCCTCCGCGCGACTGCTGTTCGACGTGCTGGTCACCAACGTGCCGATGCTCGACGTGCCGCTCACCCTGGACGGCTGCCGCATGACGGAGCTCTACCCGATCGCCCCGCTCGCCCGCGGGCAGTCGCTGGCGGTCGCCGTCTCCACGTACCGCCGCCGGGTCCACATCGGGCTGCTCGCGGACGCGGAGTCCCTGCCGGACGCCGAGACGCTCGCCGGGGCCCTGCACGGCGCGCTGGCCGAGCTGCTCGACGCCTGCGGGTGACGCCCCCGGACACGCGTGAGGGCGGCGCGCCCCGGCAGGGAGCGCGCCGCCCTCGTGGCCGCGGGAGCGTACGGGGTCAGTGACCGCCGTGCTCCTTCAGGCGCTTGTAGGACGCCTCGATCTCGGCCTCGGCCTCGGCGCGGCCCACCCAGTTGGCGCCCTCGACGGACTTGCCGGGCTCCAGGTCCTTGTAGACCTCGAAGAAGTGCTGGATCTCCAGGCGGTCGAACTCGGAGACGTGGTGAATGTCACGCAGGTGCTCGACCCGCGGGTCCGCGGCGGGCACGCACAGGAGCTTGTCGTCGCCGCCGGCCTCGTCCGTCATGCGGAACATGCCGATCGCGCGGCAGCGCACGAGGACACCGGGGAAGGTCGGCTCGTCGAGCAGGACCAGGGCGTCCAGCGGGTCGCCGTCCTCGCCGAGGGTGTTCTCCACGAAGCCGTAGTCGGCCGGGTAGACCGTCGAGGTGAACAGGTGCCGGTCCAGGCGGATACGACCGGTCTCGTGGTCCACCTCGTACTTGTTGCGGGAACCCTTCGGGATCTCGATCGTTACGTCGAACTCGAGCACAGCCTGTCCTCCATGATCAGCACATACTTCTGGTGATTAAGTGTCTCCCACGCTTGTGTGTGGTCGCGAAAGGGGCTGGTCCGGGGTGCCCGTCTCGAAGAACTGGCAGGTGGTGGCAGGTTCGGCTGCCGCAGGACTTGCCGTGGCGCTGACGGCTGTGGCCGCAGCAGGACCGTGGGAGTCAGGCCAGCGTACGGCCGAACGGGCGATCGCCGCCTCCCGGGACGGTCAGGGGAAGCAGGCGCGTCCCCACAAGAAGGGCGGCGGGGGCGGCCACAAGGGGGCGGTCGCCCCGGTGCCGCCCGCCCCCGAGGTGCTCACCGCCGTGTCCGGGCCGCAGGGCGCGCCGCTGCCGACCAAGGCCGGACTGGCGGGCCGGCTCGGCCCGTTGCTGCACGACCCCGCGCTCGGCGCGCTGACGACGGGCGCCGTCGTCGACGCCGTGTCGGGCCGGACCGTGTGGGGGCAGGGCACCGCCACGGCCGCCGTCCCCGCCTCCACCACGAAAGTCGCCACGGCCGTCGCGGCCCTGTCGCTGCTCGGGGCCGACCACCGGCTCACCACCTCCGTGGTCGCCGCGGGCAAGGACCGCGTCGTCCTGGTCGGCGGCGGCGACCCCACCCTGACCGCCCGCGCGAAGCCCGGCGGCGGATGGACGGCGGCTTCCCTGGGTACCCTGGCCTCCGACACCGCCCGCGCGCTGCGCGCCAAGGGCGTCCGCTCGGTGAAGCTCACGTACGACACCTCGCTCTTCACCGGCCCCGCCGTCCACCCCATCGGGCACAACGACAACATCGCGCCCGTCACCGCCCTGATGGCCGACGAGGGCCGCACCGACGGCAAGAGCTTCAAGGGCCCGGCCGCCCGCGGGTGGGACCCGGCGGCGGACGCGGCGGCGGCCTTCGCGGACCTGCTGCGCAAGCGCGGCGTCGAGATCGACGGCGCGGTGAAGGCCGGCAAGGCGCCCACGCGCACGCACGCGGCCGACCGGCTGGCGGAGGTGCGGTCCGCACCCCTGGCCGACCTCGTCGAGCGCATGCTCACCAACAGCGACAACGACATCGCCGAGGCCCTCGCCCGGCACACCGCCCTCGCCGCGGACCGCCCGGGGTCCTTCTCCGGCGGCGCCAAGGCCATCGGCTCCGCACTCCGCGAACTCGGGCTCCCGCTGGAGGGGGCCCGCTTCGTGGACGGCAGCGGGCTCAACCGCGCCGGCCACCTCACGGCGGAGCAGCTGGCGCGGATGCTGGCGCTGGCGGCCGACTCCGACCACCCGGAGCTCCGCCCCGTCCTCACCGGGCTGCCCGTGGCGGGCTTCACCGGGTCCCTGCGGGAACGCTTCACCTCCGCGGGCGGGGGCGCGGGGCTCGTCCGCGCGAAGACGGGCACGCTCACCGGGGTCAACGCGCTCGCCGGGACGGTGGTCGACGCGGACGGCCGCCTGCTCACGTTCGCCTTCCTGACCAACGGCACGACCAACCCCACGGCCGCGCAGTCCGCCCTCGACCGCCTCGCCGCCGGCCTCGCCACCTGCGGCTGCCGCACGTAGGGGGTTGTGGGACGTCGTTCCGCAAGGCATGGGGGCACCCCCAGCGGCCGCTGGGGGTGCCCCCAGCCTCCGGCGAGCGGCCGACCCGCAACCCCGTTCGCCGCCCGCGCCCCCGCGAGGAACGCTCCCGGGGAGGGGGACAAGCACGTACCGTGAAGGGATGACGAGCATCGGTGGTGCGGAGATGGTCGACTGGAACCTCGCGGTCGCGACCGCGACCCGCTTCGTGCGGCCCGGACCGGACGTGAGCCGGGACGAGGCGCGCGCGGTCGTGGCGGAACTGCGGCGGCACGCAAAGGAGTCGGAGGCGCACGTCCGGGCCTTCACCAGGATGTTCGGCGATCAGGAGGACCCGGCCGACACCGGGACCCCGGTGCTGATCGTGGACCGCCCGGGGTGGATCAGGGCCAACGTCGCCGGCTTCCGCGAAGTGCTCAAGCCGCTGCTGGACAAGATGCAGGCGCGCAAGCCGGGAGGCCCCGGCGGCGCCGTGCTGGGCACCGTCGGCGGGAAGGTGACCGGCGTCGAGGTCGGGATGCTGCTGAGCTTCCTGGCCTCCCGCGTGCTGGGCCAGTACGAGACCTTCGCCCCCGCGACCCGCGACATGCCGGCCGGCCCCGCCGCGCCCGGTCCGGGCGAGCCGCGCACCGGGCGGCTCCTGCTGGTGGCCCCCAACATCGTCCACGTGGAGCGCGAACTCGACGTGGACCCGCACGACTTCCGGCTGTGGGTGTGCCTGCACGAGGAGACCCACCGCACCCAGTTCACGGCCGTGCCCTGGCTGCGGGACCACATCGAGCAGGAGATCCAGGCCTTCCTCGGCGAGACCGAGATCGACCCGTCGACGCTGATCGAGCGGCTCCGCGAGGCGTTCCAGGCCTTCTCCTCCGGCAACCGGCCCGACGCGGAGGAGGCGTCGGTCGACGCGGACGGCGACGAGGGCCGCAGCCTGATCGACCTGGTGCAGACCCCGAACCAGCGGGAGATCCTGGGGCGGCTGACCGCGGTCATGTCGCTGCTGGAGGGGCACGCCGACTACGTGATGGACGGGGTGGGCCCGGACGTCGTGCCGTCCGTGGCGGAGATCCGGGAGAAGTTCCAGCGCCGCCGGCAGAGCGGTGCCGGACGGATGGACATGGCGCTGCGCAAGCTGCTGGGGCTGGACGCCAAGCTGCGCCAGTACCGTGACGGCGAGCGTTTTGTGCGCTCCGTGGTGGACGGGGCCGGGATGGACGGCTTCAACCGGATCTGGACCTCCCCCAACACCCTGCCCACCAAGCAGGAGATCGCCAAACCCGCGGACTGGGTGGCACGGGTGCACGGGCGGAGCGAAACCTGAGTCGACCCGGGGCACAACAGGCCCCGGGGCCTCCCGGTTCACCCGTCCGAGGGACCGTGGGCGCAGGGTAAGCGTGCGATGCTCGAGTATCGCCCGCTGTCTGTCACCATCTAGCTACCCTGCGTCATCTTCACCGTTCCCGACGCCTCCCCCAGCCTCTCCAGGAGGGAAACCGGACATGGGTCCCCACCCCGCGGTCGCGGCGATACGCCTGGCGGTCCGCCGCGTACTCCAGGACGTCCTGACCGACCACCCCGGCGGCAGCCCGCTCGTGCTGGCCGCCTGCAGCGGCGGAGCCGATTCGATGGCCCTCGCCACCGCCCTCGCCTTCGAAGCGCCCAAGCTCGGCATCCGGGCCGGCGGCGTCACCGTCGACCACGGTCTGCAGGACGGCTCGGCGGCCCGCGCCGTCGACGTGGCCGACCGGCTGCGCGGTCTCGGACTCGACCCGGTGGACGCCGTCGCGGTCACCGTGGGCCGCCAGGGCGGCCCGGAGGCCGCCGCCCGCGACGCCCGGTACGCGGCCCTCGACGCCGCCGCGGAACGCGCCGGCGCCGCCGCCGTGCTGCTCGGGCACACCCGGGACGACCAGGCCGAAACGGTGCTGCTGGGGCTGGCCCGCGGCTCCGGCATCCGGTCACTGTCCGGCATGCCCGCCGTCAACGGCCGTTACCGCCGTCCCTTCCTGCTGCTGGACCGTGACACGGTCCGCAAGGCCTGCCTCGCGCAGGGCATCGACGTGTGGGAGGACCCGCACAACCAGGACCCCGCCTACACCCGCTCCCGGGTCCGCCACGAGGCGCTGCCGGTGCTGGAGAAGTCCCTGGGCAAGGGCGTCGTGGAGGCGCTGGCCCGCACCGCCCAGCTCTCCCGGGACGACGCCGACGCCCTCGACCAGTGGGCGGCCCAGGCCGAGCGGACCGCCGTCGACGCCGACGGTGGGCTGGACGTCGCCCGGCTGCTGACCCTCCCCGCCGCCGTGCGCCGCCGGGTGCTGCGCCGTGCGGCCGTCGCGGCGGGCTCCCCCGCCGGTTCGCTCTTCGCCCGGCACGTCGAGGAGACCGACCGCCTGCTCACCGCGTGGCGCGGTCAGAAGCCGCTCAACCTCCCGGGCGGCGTCGTCGTCGGCCGGCGGAATGGCAGACTGTTCTTCCAGGCCCTGTAGACCGAGCCGGAAGTTGTGCGGGTGAACGAGAACGACATGGGCACCGACCTCGAGAAGGTGCTCATCTCCAAGCAAGAGATCGACGCCAAGCTGGCGGAGCTGGCTGCGCAGATCGACAAGGACTACGAGGGCAAGGACCTCCTGATCGTCGGCGTCCTCAAGGGCGCCGTCATGGTGATGGCGGACCTCGCGCGATCCCTGTCCTCCCAGGTCACCATGGACTGGATGGCGGTGTCCTCGTACGGCGCCGGGACCAAGTCCTCGGGTGTCGTGCGGATCCTCAAGGACCTGGACACCGACATCGCCGGCCGGGACGTCCTGATCGTCGAGGACATCATCGACTCCGGACTGACCCTGTCCTGGCTGATCAGCAACCTCGGCTCGCGCCGTCCGGCCTCGCTCGAGGTCTGCACGCTGCTGCGCAAGCCGGACGCCGCCAAGGTCGAGATCGATGTGAAGTACGTCGGCTTCGACATCCCCAACGAGTTCGTGGTCGGATACGGCCTGGACTTCGCGGAGAAGTACCGGAACCTGCCGTTCATCGGCACCCTTGCGCCGCACGTGTACGGCGGCTGAGGCTCCGGGAACCCCGACGCCCTCCTCCGCGTTGGAGGGTGGTAACGCTGTTTGTTTATGGTCTCCGGCGACTTCGGGTGACAATGCTGGGGTACCGTCCGAAGGTCGGTTCATACACCGGATGCACCGGCGGCCCCCAGGCCGCGGTGCCTCACTGTGGCAGGAGGGACGGGGCGATTTCGCCCCGCATGGATGGACGTGAAGCGCTATTTCCGTGGGCCAGTCATGTGGATCGTGCTGGCTGTCCTCGCCGTGGTCGTATTGATGCAGGTCGTCGGTTCTTCCGGTGGCTACAAGACGGTGGACACCGGCCAGGCCATTGAGGCGATCAACAGCAACCAGGCCAAGTCCGCCGAGCTGACCACCGGCGACGAGAACACGATCAAGGTCGAGCTCAAGGACGGCGCCAAGGTAGGCGACAAGGACCTGGGCTCCAAGATCAAGGCGAGCTACATCGGCGACCAGGGCGTCGACGTGGCCAAGATCCTGCAGGCGAAGGTCGACGACGGCGACAAGAGCACGCTGCCCGACGGCTACACCGTCGCGCCCTCGAAGCAGAACGCCTTCGTCGGCATCCTGCTGTCGTTGCTGCCCTTCGTCCTCATCGTCGTGGTCTTCCTGTTCCTGATGAACCAGATGCAGGGCGGCGGCTCCCGGGTCATGAACTTCGGGAAGTCCAAGGCCAAGCTGATCACCAAGGACACCCCGAAGACCACCTTCGCCGACGTGGCGGGCTCGGACGAGGCCGTCGAGGAACTCCAGGAGATCAAGGAGTTCCTGCAGGAGCCGGCGAAGTTCCAGGCCGTGGGCGCCAAGATCCCCAAGGGTGTGCTGCTCTACGGCCCGCCCGGAACCGGCAAGACCCTGCTCGCGCGCGCCGTCGCCGGTGAGGCGGGGGTCCCGTTCTACTCGATCTCCGGTTCCGACTTCGTCGAGATGTTCGTGGGTGTCGGCGCCTCGCGTGTCCGCGACCTGTTCGAGCAGGCCAAGGCGAACGCCCCGGCCATCGTCTTCGTCGACGAGATCGACGCCGTCGGCCGGCACCGCGGTGCGGGCCTCGGCGGCGGTCACGACGAGCGCGAGCAGACGCTGAACCAGCTGCTGGTCGAGATGGACGGTTTCGACGTCAAGGGCGGCGTCATCCTGATCGCCGCCACCAACCGCCCGGACATCCTGGACCCGGCGCTGCTGCGCCCGGGCCGTTTCGACCGGCAGATCGCCGTCGACCGCCCCGACCTGCAGGGCCGTCTGGAGATCCTCCGGGTCCACCAGAAGGGCAAGCCGGTCGCCCCGGACGTCGACCTCAAGGCCGTCGCCCGCCGGACCCCCGGCTTCACCGGCGCGGACCTCGCGAACGTGCTCAACGAGGCGGCGCTGCTCACCGCGCGCAGCGACAAGAAGCTGGTCGACAACGCGATGCTGGACGAGGCCATCGACCGTGTCGTGGCCGGCCCGCAGAAGCGCACCCGGATCATGTCCGAGAAGGAGAAGAAGATCACCGCGTACCACGAGGGCGGTCACGCCCTGGTCGCGGCGGCTTCTCCGAACAGCGACCCGGTCCACAAGATCACGATCTTGTCCCGCGGCCGTGCCCTCGGCTACACGATGGTCCTGCCCGACGAGGACAAGTACTCCACCACCCGCAACGAGATGCTCGACCGGCTCGCCATGACCATGGGCGGCCGCGCGGCGGAGGAGCTCGTCTTCCACGACCCCACCACGGGTGCCGCGGACGACATCGAGAAGGCCACCACCACGGCCCGCGCGATGGTCACCCAGTACGGCATGACCGAGCGGCTGGGCGCGATCAAGTTCGGGTCGAGCGACGGGGAGCCCTTCCTCGGCCGTGAGATGTCCCACCAGCGCGACTACTCGGAAGAGGTCGCCGGGCTGGTCGACGAAGAGGTCAAGAAGCTCATCGAGACCGCGCACAACGAGGCGTGGGAGATCCTGGTCGAGAACCGCGACGTCCTCGACAACCTCGTTCTGGCCCTCCTGGAGAAGGAGACGCTGAACAAGGAGGAGATCGCCGAGATCTTCAAGTCGATCGTCAAGCGTCCGGCGCGTCCGGCCTGGACGGGTTCCTCGCGGCGTACGCCGTCGACCCGCCCGCCGGTGCTCTCGCCCAAGGAGCTCGCCCTGACCAACGGCACCCAGCCGACGGCCAACGGCAGCACCACGGCGTCCTCCCTGAGCAAGTCCGCCGAGACGGTGGAGCTCCCGGAGGAGCCCAACCCGGAGTCCTGACGTCCGCGACGTGGCCTTGGTCACGGACATCGGAATGCGTGTCGCGCCCCCCAGGTTTCCTATCCTGGGGGGCGCGGCGTTTCCGCGGCTCCCGCGGTGCACGCATTTCGGTACGTCTGAGGAACGAGGCACACATGACCGACCCGGTGACCCTGGAGGGCGATCTGCGCCCCATCGGCGAGTTCGACGAGAAGCGTGCCGAGAACGCCGTCCGTGAGCTGCTGATCGCCGTCGGGGAGGACCCCGACCGCGAGGGGCTGCGGGAGACCCCCGGCCGGGTCGCGCGGGCGTACCGGGAGATCTTCGCCGGGCTCTACCAGGAGCCGGAGGACGTCCTGACGACCACCTTCGACCTCGGGCACGACGAGATGGTCCTGGTGAAGGACATCGAGGTGCTGTCGAGCTGCGAGCACCACCTGGTTCCGTTCGTGGGCGTCGCCCACGTCGGCTACATCCCCTCCGTGGACGGCAAGATCACCGGTCTGTCGAAGCTGGCCCGCCTGGTCGACGTCTTCGCCCGCCGCCCGCAGGTGCAGGAGCGGCTCACCACGCAGATCGCGGACTCGCTCATGCGGATACTCGAACCGCGCGGTGTGATCGTGGTCATCGAGTGCGAGCACATGTGCATGACGATGCGCGGGGTCCGCAAGCCCGGCGCGAAGACCATCACCTCGGCGGTGCGGGGCCAGTTGCGCGACCCCGCGACCCGCGCGGAGGCGATGAGCCTGATCATGGCCCAGTGACCTGAGGCGCCGCGGGCCCCGGCCCGCGGCCCGGTCGGCGTGCCCCGTTCCCCGTTCCCGTTCCGCGCTTCCCGCCCGGCGACGGAACCCGCCCGCCGGAGTTCACGTCCTACAGGGCGCAAATCTCCGACGAGAGCGGGGCGTGCGGTGGTGAACCGCATCGCCGGGGCGTGGTGGCTGATGTCTGTCGTGGCAGAGGAAGATCCCGCTGTCCGGGTTCCCCGGGACAGGGTGCGACGGCTCCCACGGCTGATGCCGGGGTCGGCGGCGCCCCGCGTGGTGGGGAGGGCGTGCGCGCTGGTGGGGCTGCTGGACCTCGCGGCGGCGGTGTTCCCCGGGTTCCGGCACAGCCGGATGCACGTGCTCGCCGGGGTCTTCCCGGGCACGGTCACCTCGGTGGCCGCGGCGGCGGGGGTGGTCACCGGCATCCTGATGCTGATGCTGGCGCACGCCCTCAAGCGGGGGAAGAAGCGCGCCTGGCGGGCGGCCGTGCTGCTGCTGCCGGCGGGCGCGGTGGCGCAGGTGCTGCACCGGCACTCGCTGGGCGGGGCCCTGCTGTCGGCGGTGCTGCTGGCCCTGCTGATCGGGTACCGGGCGGAGTTCTCGGCGCTCGGCGACCCCCGTACCCGGCTGAAGGCGGTCGCGGCCTTCGCGGGGCTCAGCACGCTCAGCCTGGTGGTGGGACTGGCCATCGTCTCCGCCCACCCGGCGGCGGAGATGGGCGACCCGTCCTGGACGGACCGGCTGGCCGAGGTGGTCTGCGGGCTCTTCGGCTTCGACGGGCCGGTCTCCTACGCCACCGGCCAGGCCTCCGACGTCGTCGCGTACTCGCTGGGCGGGCTGGGGTTCCTGATCGCCGCCACCACTGCGTACCTGGCACTGCGACCGGCCCACCCGGTCGCCGAGCTGACGGCCGGGGACGAGGAGCGGCTGCGGGCGCTGCTGCGACGGCACGGGGCCCGTGACTCCCTGGGGCACTTCGCGCTGCGCAGGGACAAGAGCGTGGTCTTCTCGCCGAGCGGCAAGGCCGCGGTCTGCTACCGCGTGGTGTCGGGGGTGATGCTCGCCAGCGGCGACCCGATCGGCGACGTGGAGGCCTGGCCGGGGGCGATACAGCGGTTCATGGCCGAGGCCCGGGCGCACGCCTGGATCCCCGCGGTCATGGGCTGCAGCGAGACCGGCGGGGAGGTGTGGACCCGGGAGACCGGTCTGGACGCCCTGGAGCTGGGCGACGAGGCGGTGGTGGAGACCTCCTGCTTCTCCCTGTCGGGGCGGGCGATGCGCAACGTGCGGCAGATGGTCAAGCGCACCGAGCGCGCGGGGTACGTGTGCCGGGTCCGGCGCGTGGCGGAACTGGGCGAGGAGGAACGCGACGGGGTCCGCCGCGCCGCGGACGCCTGGCGCGGCACGGACACCGAGCGGGGCTTCTCCATGGCGCTGGGCCGTTTCGGCGACCCGGCGGACGAGGAGTGCGTGGTGGTGACGGCGCACGACGCGCAGGACGTGCTGAGGGCGGTGCTCCACTTCGTGCCCTGGGGCGAGGACGGCATGTCGCTGGACCTGATGCGGCGCGACCGGTCCGCCGACCCGGGGCTGAACGAACTGCTGATCGTGGCCGCGCTGGGCGAGGCGCCGCGGCTGGGCGTGCGGCGGGTGTCGCTGAACTTCGCGATGTTCCGGTCGGCGCTGGCCCGCGGGGAGCGGCTCGGCGCGGGGCCGGTGCTGCGGACCTGGAGGGGCCTGCTGGTCTTCCTGTCCCGGTGGTTCCAGATCGAGTCGCTGTACCGGTTCAACGCCAAGTTCCAGCCGGAGTGGCTGCCGCGCTTCCTGGTCTTCCGGGCCACCGGGGACCTGCCCCGGATCGGCCTGGCCGCCATGCGCGCCGAGGGATTCGTCACCCTGGCGCTCCCCGCGTGGGCCTCCCGGCGCCTGCGGTGAGCCGCCCGCTCTAGGCTGACCTCATGGGTACGATGCGCGGCCACGTGGCCGGATTGCCGTCCTGGGACCGGTGCGCGGTCATGGGCGTGGTCAACGTCACGCCGGACTCGTTCTCCGACGGCGGCGACTGGTTCGACACGGACCTGGCCGTGAAGCACGGCCTGGACCTCGTCGCGGCCGGTGCCGACCTGGTGGACGTCGGCGGTGAGTCGACCCGTCCGGGCGCGGCGCGGGTGGACGAGGCGGAGGAACTGCGCCGGGTGGTCCCGGTCGTCCGCGAGCTGGCCAGGGCCGGGGTCGTGGTGAGCGTCGACACGATGCGGGCCACGGTCGCGGAGAAGGCGGTCGAGGCGGGCGCGGCGCTGGTCAACGACGTCAGCGGCGGACTGGCCGACCCGGCGATGATCCCGGTCGTCGCGGCGACGGGCAGCCCGTTCATCGTGATGCACTGGCGCGGCCAGAGCATCGACATGAACAACCGGGCGGTCTACCGGGACGTCGTCGGCGAGGTCACCACCGAGCTGCGGCGCAGCTTCGAGCACGCGGTGGCGGGCGGCGTCGACCCGGAGCGGATCGTCCTTGACCCGGGGCTGGGCTTCGCGAAGAACGCCGAACACGACCTGACCCTGATCGCCCACGTCGAGGACCTGCTGGCCCTCGGCCGCCCCCTGCTGATCGCGGCCTCCCGCAAGCGGTTCCTCGGCCGCGTGCTGGCCGGCGAGGGCGGCGATCCGCCCCCGGCCAGGGAACGCGACGCCGCCACGGCCGCCGTCACCGCCATCGTGGCGGGCCGCGGCGCCTGGGCGGTCCGGGTGCACGAGGTGCACGACAGCGCCGACGCCGTACGGGTCGCACGGGCGCTGGAAGGGGCTCGGTGAGCTACGTGTCCGACCGGGTGCCGAGGGGTGCCGGGAGAAGCGAACGAGGGGGCTTGGTGAGCGACGCACGCGAGGCTGCCGGGCGGCAGGCGGCGATGATGCCCGCGGCGGGGTGCCGAGCGGGCGGAGAAGCGAACGAGGGGGCTTGGTGAGCGACGCACGCGAGGCTGCCGGGCGGCAGGCGGCGATGATGCCCGCGGCGGGGTGCCGAGGTGTGCCGGGAGAAGCGAACGAGGGGGCTTGGTGAGCGACGCACGCGAGCAGACGACGAGGGACGGGGGCACAGGATGACGCCGCGTACCGCCGAGGCCGCACGGGTCGAGGAGGCGAACCAGGCGTTCTACGACGCAGTGGAGCGGTCCGACCTGGACGCGCTGGAGGAGCTGGTGCTGACCGGCCCGCTGGCGGAGACGGTGTCCGTGGTGCACCCGGGCTGGCCGGTGCTGCGCGGGCGACGCGAGGTGATGCGCTCGTACGCCCTGATCATGGCGAACACCGAGTACATCCAGTTCTTCCTGACCGACGTGGAGGTGGCGGTCGACGGCGACACGGCCCTCGTCACGTGCACCGAGAACATCCTCACCGGCGGCCCCGCCGAGGAGGAGGGCGAGATGGGCTCCCTCGTGGGCGGCCTGGTGGTCGCCACGAATGTGTTTCGGCGCACACCGGAGGGCTGGCGGTTGTGGGTGCACCACGGTTCCCCGGTGATGGCGGACGGGGCCGACGAGGACGCCGCGGAGGACGCCGACAACGGCGGCGAGGGGTCAGCCTGAGGCCTTCTGACCACTCGTTCGAGCCAAGAAGTGGTGAAGGCCGGAGTAGGCCGCTGCGTCCCGGGGTAAGCGCGGGGCGGTCGGCCGCCGCCGTGCCCGGTACTGGGGACTGTCGGTGGTCGAAGGTACATTCGAGTAAGGGCGGAGCGGCCCTCCCCTCCCGCTGGGCGGGCGGACCGCGCCCGCCCGTCCGTCCGTCGACCAGCGGGAGTGAATCGTGGATCGTGTCGCGCTGCGCGGCCTGAAGGCCCGCGGGCACCACGGCGTGTTCGAACACGAGCGCCGCGAGGGCCAGGACTTCTTCGTGGACCTCGTCCTCGGCCTGGACACCGCCCCCGCCGCCGCCACGGACGACCTGACCAGGACCGTGCACTACGGCATCGTGGCCGAGGAGGTCACCGCCGTCGTCGAGGGCGAGCCCGTGGACCTGATCGAGACCTTGGCCCAGCGGATCGCCGACCAGGTCCTCAAGCACGACCTGGTCCAGGAGGTGGAGGTCACCGTGCACAAGCCGCATGCCCCGATCACCGTCCCGTTCGCCGATGTGTCCGTCACCATCACCCGGAGGCGCCCGTGAGCTACGACCCCACCGTGCAGCCGGTCCCGGCCTCCGTCGTCGCGCAGGTCGACGCCGCGGACTCGACGCTGCAGAATCCGAAGTTCGCCGTCATCTCGCTGGGCAGCAACCTCGGCAACCGCCTGGAGACGCTGCAGGGCGCCGTGGACGCCCTGGAGGACACCCCGGGCGTCCGGGTCAAGAAGGTCTCGCCGGTGTACGAGACGGAGCCCTGGGGCGTCGAGCCGGGCTCGCAGCCGAACTACTTCAACGCCGTCGTCCTGGTCAGGACGACGCTGCCGCCGTCCTCGCTGCTGGAGCGCGGCCGGGCGATCGAGGACGCCTTCGCCCGGACCCGCACCGAGCGCTGGGGCGCGCGCACCATCGACGTCGACATCGTGGCCTACCAGGGCGTGGTCTCCGACGACCCGGAGCTGACGCTGCCGCATCCGCGGGCGCACCAGCGGGCCTTCGTGCTGGCGCCGTGGCTCGACATCGACCCCGCGGCGGAACTGCCGGGACAGGGGCCGGTGGCCGGTCTGCTGGCCGGCGTGGGCCGCGAGAGCGTGTGGGCCCGGGGCGACGTGGAACTCAGGCTGCCGGAGTAATCGTTACGATCCCGTCGGTACGTTCGTCGATGTGATGTGGGGAGCGAGCACTCGGTGAAGGCGCTGCGCATCAGGACCCTGGTCGGACTGTTCGTGGTGGCCGGAGTGCTCTCCTGGGCCGGCGCGAAGCTCTGGGACTCGCTCGGCACCTTGCCGGGCGTGCCCGTGGCCGCGCCGATCGTGCTGGCGCTGATCGCCGCCGTGCTGGCGGCGACGGCGCTGTCGTTGCGCTCCAGGCTGCGCGCGCAGCGCGAGCGGCGTCCGGGAGCCAAGGGCGTGGACCCGCTGCTGGCCGCCCGGGCGGTGGTCTTCGGCCAGGCCAGCGCGCTGGTCGCTGCCCTGGTCGCGGGCATGTACGGCGGCGCGTGCGTCTTCCTCGTCATGTACCAGCTGGACAACGACCCCCGCCGTGACCAGGCGATCTACGCGGGCACCGCGGTGATCGCCGGCATCGCGGTCTGCGCCGCCGCGATCTTCCTGGAGCGGGTCTGCCGCCTCCCCGAGGACGAGGACGACAACCGCACCGGCGCGGTGGGCGGCCGGGCCTAGCTCTGTCAGTAGCCGCGCCGGACGTTCTCGGCGGCGGCGTCGGCCTGCCGGCGGGAGCGCCGTCGGCGCTCGGCCGTCAGCTCGGCCAGCGCGCCGTCGAGGGCGGCCAGGACGCGGGCCTTCGCGGGGTCGGTCACGCCGGGTGCCGCGTCGGCGGCTGGGCCGACGCGCAGGCCGAGCGCCCCGGTGAGGGCCGCGAGGACGGGCTCGTCCGCCGCCAGGCGGTCCGCCGCGCGGCGACGGGCGGGGGAGTCGCCCAGCACGGTCCGGGTGTCGCGGACCAGCCACCGCCGGTGCCGTTCCCGTACGACCTCGCCCCCGGCTTCCAGGGCGCCCAGGTAGACATCGGCCAGGCCGCGGCCCCTGCGCCACAGCCAGTCGCCGGGGGTCTCGTACGGCGTCCGGCGCACCAGCGCGGCCGCGGCCTCCTCCAGCAGCGGGTCGGCGATCTCCGGGTGCCCGCCCGGCACCAGGCGGTCGCCCTCCAGGGCTACCGCCCCCGCGGCCAGGAGGTCGACGGCCTCGGCCGCGGCGAGGGCGAGGGAGAGGTCGCCGGGCTCCACGGCGCGTTCGGCGGCCCGTTCCAGGGCGGTGATGATCAGGTCCCGCGGGGTGGTCATGGAACGCTCCGCATCAGGAGGCTTCCGCGTCCGGTTCGGCCCGGCGATTGTCGCCCGGCCCGGTCCCGGCCGCCACCGACCGCCCCGCGTCCTCGTCGTCGCCGTCCTCGTTGACCGAACGGCGCAGCGCGGTGTGGAGCGTCGCCGGGGTCAGCACCCCGGCGAAGCGGTCGCCGTCCACGACGGCTATCCAGCCCGCGTCGTGCTGGAGCATCGCGCTGAAGGCCCGCTTGAGGGGGGCGCCGACCGGGACCCAGGCCTCCAGGCGGCGGGTGTGGTCGGCCACGGTGCCCGAGGTGAGGGTGCCCGCGGCGACGTAGCCGCGCAGCCCGCCGTCGTCGTCGAGGACGACGGCGTAGGGGTCGCCCTGCTTCGCCAGGACGGCCGCGGCCTCCGCGGCGGGGGAGCCGGCGCGCACGACGGGCGGGTGCTCCAGGTCGGCGGTCTCGACCGGCGTGACGGACAGCCGCTTCAGACCGCGGTCTGAGCCGACGAAGTCGGCCACGTACGGGGTGGCGGGGGAGCCGAGCACGGTCGCGGGGGTGTCGTACTGCTCGATCCGGCCGGGGCCGAAGACCGCCATGCGGTCGCCGAGCCGGACCGCCTCCTCGATGTCGTGGGTGACGAACAGCACGGTCTTGCGCACCTGTTCCTGCAGCCGCAGGAACTCCGACTGCAGCCGCTCGCGCACCACCGGGTCGACGGCGCCGAAGGGCTCGTCCATCAGCAGCAGCGGCGGGTCGGCCGCCAGTGCCCGTGCCACACCGACCCGTTGCCGCTGCCCGCCGGAGAGCTGCTCCGGGTAGCGGGAGCCGTGCACGGACGGGTCCAGGCCGACCAGTTCCAGCAGCTCGGCGGCGCGCGCCCGGCGCTTGGCGCGGGTCCAGCCGAGCAGGTGCGGCACGGTCTCGGTGTTCTCCAGCACGGTCTTGTGGGGGAACAGCCCGACGTTCTGGATGACGTAGCCGATGCGGCGGCGCAGCCGTACCGGGTCGGTGCGGGCGATGTCCTCGCCGTCCAGCAGGATCCGGCCGGCGGTGGGCTCGATGAGCCGGTTGACCATCTTCATCGTCGTGGTCTTGCCGCAGCCGGACGGTCCGACGAGGGTCACGAGTTCGCCCTCGCGCACGTCGAAGGACAGGTCGTCGACGGCGGTGGTGCCGTCGGGGTAGCGCTTGGTGACGTTCTCGAAGCGGATCATCGGGACCTCTCGTCGGCGCTGGGCGGTGCGGCTCACCCCCAGCTTGGTACACGCTCGGCGATGGTTGTGAAGGGGGTGTTGCGAGGATGTGGCGGGACGCCGGGAATGTCGGTGGCCGGGTTTACGCTCACCTGCATGATCTGAAGCGGGCGGGGGAGGTGGCATCGCATGGCCGGACAGGACTGCCTGGCGGCGAACGACTGGATCTGCGGTGAGTACGTGCGCACGCGCAGCCAGGAGTTGCTGGACGCGGGTGTGCAACATCTTTGGATCACCGTGGCGTCGGTGGCGGCGGGCGTGCTGCTCGCGTTGCCGCTGGCCCTGCTCGCCCGGCGCTGGCGGGTGGCCGCGGCGCCGGTGATGGGGGTGACGACGGTGCTCTACACGATCCCGTCGCTGGCCCTCTTCTCGCTGCTGGTGCCGGTTTTCGGGATCTCCGCGTCGGTGGTCGTCACCGGTCTGACCCTGTACTCGCTCACCATCCTCGTCAGGAACTTCCTGGCCGGTCTGGACGCTGTGCCCGAGGACGCGCGGGAGGCCGCGCGCGGCATGGGCTACGGGCCGATACGCCTGCTGTGGGAGGTCGAGCTCCCGCTGGCGCTGCCGGCGGTGATGGCGGGCGTGCGCATCGCCACGGTTGCCACGGTCTCCCTCACCACGGTCGGCGCGATCATCGGCTACGGGGGTCTCGGCAATCTCATCAAGGCCGGCATGCAGAGCTTCTTCAAGGCGGAAGTGCTCACCGCGTCCGTGATCTGCGTGGTGTTCGCCCTCGTCGCCGATCTGCTGCTGCTCGGGGTGCAGCGGCTGCTCACGCCATGGACCAGGGCCGCCAAGGCGGTGGGCTGATGGGGACGATCCCCGGCGCGTGGCACTGGCTGACCACGGGCGCCAACTGGACCGGCACCGACGGAGTGCTGCAGCGGCTCGGCGAGCACCTGGTGCTGACCTCCGTGTCGTTGGCCATCGCCTGCCTCGTGGCCCTGCCGGTCGCGATCCTCCTCGGCCACCTTGGCAAGGGCGGCGCGCTCGCCGTGAACCTCTCGAACGTCGGCCGGGCGGTGCCCACCTTCGCCATCCTGGTGCTGCTCATCGTCGCGACGAACTCGGCGCGCTACTGGCCCACCATCATCGCACTGGTGCTGTTCGCCGTACCGCCGCTCCTCACCAACACCTACGTCGGCATGCGCCAGGTCGACCGGGACGCGGTGGAGGCCGCCCGCGGAATGGGGATGACCGGCGGCCAGCTGCTGGCCCGGGTGGAGCTACCGCTCGCGGCGCCCTTCGTCCTGAGCGGGGTGCGTTCGGCCGCCGTCCAGGTCGTCGCCACCGCCACGCTCGCCGCGATTCCCGGTGAGGGCGGCCTCGGCCGCATCATCACCGCGGGCTTCGCCCAGTTCGACACCCCGAAGGTCGTGGCTGGAGCGGTGCTCGTGGCCGCGTTCGCCCTGCTCGTGGAGGGAGTCTTCCTGTTGCTGCAGCGCCTGGTGTCCCCCACGCGGAAGTCCCGACCTTCCCGAAGACCTGCCCGTCCCACACATCAGATGGAGTTCTCATGAGCAAGGCCCTGCGCACCGCCACCGCCGTGGCCGCCGTGGCGGTCCTCTCCGCCGGCCTGGCGGCCTGCGGCGGCGACAGCCTGGAGAAGAGCGGGGGAGGGGGCAGTTCGTCGGCAGGCGGCGGCAAGGGTTCCCTGACCGTCGGCTCGGCCGGGTTCACCGAGAGCACGGTCCTCGCGCAGCTGTACGCGCAGTTGCTGACCGACGCCGGCTACAAGACCACGATCAAGACGGTCGACAACCGCGAGCTCTACGAACCCGCCCTGGAGAAGGGCCAGATAGATGTCGTCCCCGAGTACGCGGCCACGCTCGCGGAATTCCTCAACGCGAAGGTGAACGGCAAGGACGCCGCGCCCGTGGCCTCCTCCGACGTCGACGCCACCGTCACGGCGCTCACCGAACTCGCCGACCCGCGCGGGCTGAAGGTGCTGCCGGCCGGTGAGGCGGTCGACCAGAACGCGTTCGCGGTCACCAAGGACTTCGCGGAGAAGAACAACCTCAAGACCCTCTCCGACCTCGGGAAGTCGAAGATCAAGGTCAAGCTCGCCGCGGGCGAGGAGTGCTCCATCCGCCCCTTCTGCTCGCCCGGCCTGAAGAAGACCTACGGCATAGACGTCACGTCGGTCGACACCAAGGGCGTCGGCACCGTCCAGGCCAAGCAGGCCGTCAAGGACGGCACCGACCAGCTGGTGCTCACCACGACCACGGACGCCACCCTCGACCAGTTCGGCCTGGTGCTCCTGGAGGACGACAGGGGCCTGCAGAACGCCGACAACGTGCTGCCCGTCGTCAACGCGAAGGAGGCCGGCGGGGCGGACGTCGCCGCGGCCCTGGACAAGCTCACCCAGGTGCTGACCACGGCCGACCTGACCGAGCTGAACAAGCAGGTGGACGCGGAGCGCAAGAAGCCCGAGGACGTGGCCGCCGACTACCTGAAGTCGAAGGGCCTGCTGAAGGGCTGAGGCCCCGGGGCCGACGGACGGTCCCGGACGGACAAGATCGACTAAATGGTGGCGGGAGGGCGTTCGTGTGACGTTTGGTGCACGCGCGAGCGCCCTCCGTATTTGTCGTTGTGTGTTCGGTGAGAAATCGGATGCCGCGGCCCCACACGACGCACGGGCACGCTAAGTTCCCTTCCATGCCCCGTGGACGACACCGCCATTCCCAGCCGCTGCACCGGCTGCTCCCGCCCGTGACGGTCGCCGGCTCCGCCGCGGCCCTCGCCGTCGGCGCGCTGGTGATCGGTGATCCGGTGCTGCTCCGTGTGTTCGTCGTCGCGGCGGCCGGTGTCGCCGGCGGCGGCGCCTTCCTGCTGCGCAGCTGGGACCGTGCGGCCGGCAAGCAGGTCGCCGACCTGAAGACCGCGCGTGTGCGCGACGAGTGGCGTGCCGACGAGCGGATCGCGGAGCTCGAGGTGGACCTCGAGGACTCCCGCGAGCTGCGCGGCAAGCTGGAGAACAAGCTGCGCGGCAAGCGCGCCGAACTGGCCCGGCTCCGCACGGAGCACGCGGACCTGCTGCGCCGCTACGCCACCGCCGAGTCCGAGCGGGCCCGCGCCCTGGAGGACGGCCGCGTCGCCAAGAAGGCGGTCGGCTCCGCGCTGCCCGTGCCCTACACCTCGCCGGTCAGCCCGGCCGCGTACCTGCGGGCCGCCTCCGCGCTGCGGGACCTGTCGCGCAACGGCGCCCGCCAGCAGGCCGCGCTCACCGTCGAGGAGGCGCGCCGCCGCGACCTCGCCGACACCGACGAGCCGCAGGGCAGGCACGCGCTGGACCCGGCCGTCCGTGAGCGTCCCGCCGACGCCACCACCAGCGGCAGCGGGAACACCCCGGCGCTGCCGGTGCGCCAGCCCAAGCTCGTCCCGGCGGTCGCCGCGGCCGTGCTGCCGTACGCCAAGCCCAACCGGCAGGCCAGCCGAGCCCAGGGCGGCTTCGACTTCTTCGGCACGAAGAACGAGAAGGCCCGCCCCCAGGAACTGGAACCGGCCGGCGAGGCGGCGCCCGCGGGGGCGGACCTCGCCGACGTCGTCGGGGACGAGGCCGTGGCCGAGCAGGCCGAGGTCATCGACCTGACCGTGCACGACGAGACCGAGCAGCTGGACCTCAGCGAGCTGCGCGCCCAGTCCTCCTGACGCCCGGCTTCCCGACGTCCGGCGGGCCGCCCGCGGGCTTCCCGCCGGTCACTTGTCGATGTCGCCGACGACGAAGAACATCGAGCCCAGGATCGCCACCATGTCGGCGATCAGCGTGCCCGGCAGCAGTACGGCGAGCGCCTGGATGTTGTTGTAGGACGCCGAGCGCAGCTTCAGCCGGTACGGCGTCTTCTCGCCCTTGGAGACCAGGTAGTAGCCGTTGAGCCCGAGCGGGTTCTCGGTCCAGGCGTACGTGTGGCCCTCGGGGGCCTTGAGCACCTTCGGTAGCCGCTGGTTGACGGGTCCCGGGGGCAGCTCGGCCAGCCGGTCCAGGCACGCGTCGGCGAGGTCCAGGGCGACGTGGGTCTGCTCCAGCAACACCTCGAAGCGGGCCAGGCAGTCGCCCTCGGTGCGGGTGGGGACCTTCAGGGTGTCCGCCAACTCCCCGTAGGCCAGGTACGGCTCGTCCCGGCGCAGGTCGAAGTCGACGCCCGAGGCGCGGGCGATCGGCCCGCTCACCCCGTACGCGTGCACGTCCCGCGCGGCGAGGACGCCGACGCCGCGGGTGCGGCCGCGGAAGATCTCGTTGCCGAGGACCAGGTCGTCGAAGGTCCCCATGCGCGAGCGCACGGCGGCGACGGCGGCCCGGACCCGGCCGTGCCAGCCGCTCGGGAGGTCCTCCTTGAGGCCGCCGACGCGGTTGAACATGTAGTGCATGCGGCCGCCGGAGACCTCCTCCATGACCGCCTGCAGGTCCTCGCGCTCGCGGAACGCGTGGAAGATCGGGGTGATCCCGCCCAGTTCGAGGGGGTAGGAGCCGAGGAACATCAGGTGGTTGAGCACCCGGTTCAGCTCGGCGAGCAGGGTGCGGGTCCACACGGCACGCTCGGGCACCTCCATGCCGAGCATGCGCTCCACGGCGAGCACGACACCGAGTTCGTTGGAGAAGGCGGAGAGCCAGTCGTGCCGGTTGGCCAGCATGATGATCTGGCGGTAGTCCCGGGCCTCGAAGAGCTTCTCGGCGCCCCGGTGCATGTACCCGATGACCGGCTCGGCCGAGCCGATCCGCTCGCCGTCCAGGCTCAGGCGCAGGCGCAGCACCCCGTGCGTCGAGGGGTGCTGCGGGCCGATGTTCAGCACCATGTCGGTGCCTTCGGCCGCGCCGCCGATGCCGATCGTGGTCTCCGTCATGGGCCCAGTTTCCCATCCCTTTACGCGTCCCGGGGCGTGCCCCCCGCAGCTTCCGCGGCGGCCGGCACGGGCTGCTCCAGCCAGAGGAAGCCGCCGAGACCGTACGGCTCGGTGAGCTCGGCCGCCTGACCCGCGCGGGCCAGGGTGCGCACGTAGCCGGCGGGGTCGGAGGAGGCCAGGGAGAGCGGCGGGCGGGCCCCGGTGACCCCCAGGGCACCCAGGGCCTCGCGCTGGGTGCGCAGGACCGCCCCGGGGCCCGCGCAGGCGTCCATCGCCACGTGCGCCGTGATGTCGCAGGAGCCGTCGGGCACGGGCGGTGAGACCTCGCGGCCCGCCCGGAACGCGGTGAGCGTCCCGTACGGCGGGCGGGCCCCGGCCACGTGGCCGTAGTCGACCGCGACGGCGAGCCCGGTCTCCAGGGAGGCCACCGCGGCCGCCCAGGCGGAATCCCGCCAGCGGCCGATCTCCGCCCGGGTCCCGGCATCCGCGCCCTCGACCGGCCACCAGCGGCGCAGCCAGGCGGCGTCCTCCCCGGACACGGCGTCGCCGAGGCGCTCGGCGCCGTCCGAGGCGCGGACGAGGACGTGGCGGGGCACACCGTGCGCGTCGGTCTCCGCCACCGCGACCGGCACGTTGTCCAGCCACTCGTTGGCGAAGAGCAGGCCCCGCAGGCCCCGCGGGAGCTCGTCGGACCAGGTCACCCGGGCGTCCAGGCCGTCCGGTCGGGGGGCCTTCTCCACCGCGTGGGGCCGCAGGCGGGCGCGCAACGTGGCGGGAACCACATCGAGCACCCCCGTGAGCAGTTCCCCGGCGCCCGCGCCGACGTCCACCAGGGCCAGCTCGCCGGGGTGCCCGAGGTCCGCGTCGACGCGCTCCAGGAGCCGGGCGACGGCGCCCGCGAACAGCGGCGAGGCATGCACCGAGGTGCGGAAATGGGCGGCCGGGCGCTCCCGGCGGAAGAAGCCTCCCGGGCCGTACAGGGCCCGCTCCGTGGCCTCCCGCCACCCCGTCCACGCGGCTGTGCTGTCGATCACGTCTCCACCGTATGTGCACAACCCGGGGCTTCGGACGGTTGAGCGGTCCATCACCGGTTCCAGGTAGGGTGCCGTGGTCAGAGGTGTGTCCGCCCGTGACGGCCGCGGATGAATCGATCATGAACATTCGGCCACCGCGTGAGCGTACGCCTATTGCCGGATGGCCCGGTACTGACAGGTGCTGTGCAAGTGACAGGCAGTGGAAGGTGAAGAGCGGATGACGGCCGGCAACAACGGTGCCCCCGAGCCCGGGAGTGACGACCCCTTCGCGTACCTGTACCGCCAGGACGGCGAGGAGCCGGGTCAGACGGCTGCTGCCCAGCCCGGTGTGCCCCGCACCTCGTACAACCAGGTGCAGCGGGTCGGTGAGCGGCGCCAGCAGCAGCCGCAGCAGGGCGGCTACGGCTACCCGCAGCAGCAGCCCGCGTACGGCCAGCAGGCGCCCTCCTACGGTCAGCCGCAGCCCCAGCAGGCACAGGCGACCCAGCAGTTCCCCCAGGGCCCCGCAGGCCCGTCGGGACCGGCCGGCGGCGGCGGCCGGCGCGCCGCGTCCCCGCGTGCCGGCGGCCCCAACAGCAAGGGCCTGCTGATCGGCGCCGTCGCCGTGGTCGCCGCCGTCGCGATCGGCATCGGCGTCGCCATGGCGGGCGGTGACGACAAGACCCCGCAGGCGGGCGGCGGCTCCACGCCGACCGCGAGCAGCGACGGCGGCAAGGACGACAGCTCCGGCGAGCCTTCGGCCTCGGCGAGCGCGACCGTTCCGGGAGTCGTGGACGCGGCCACCCTGAAGCTGGCCGGCGGTGCCACGATCGCCACCGGCGTCTCCGGCGGCAAGGGTGCCGACGGCAAGTACGTCGCCGGGATGGAGTCCGTGGGTGCCTCCGCCACGTGGAACTTCTCCGTTCCCGAGGACGGCGCGTACACGCTGTTCGTGGAATACAGCGTGCCGGGCGCCGACGGGAACGCCACGATCACCGTCAACGGCGAGAAGCAGCAGCGGCCCATGAGCCTGCGGAACTTCGCGCACGCCAAGCCTGGTGACTACGAGGGCGGCTGGACCAAGTCCTACAGCTACATCCGGCTGAAGCAGGGCGAGAACACGGTGGCCCTGTCCTGCGAGGCGGGCAACCAGTGCAACTACTACCTCGACCAGGTCTCGGTCGAGCAGGGCGAGCACAAGGGCTAACGCCCCGTCTCCTCCGAGCACAGCACCTCGACCCGCCCCAGCAGGTCCTCGTACACCCCGCGGTCGAACTCGCCCGCCACCGGTGCCGCCACGGTGGCCGCCGAGAGGGCGACGGCGCGGGCCAGGCGCCGCGGCCAGTCGAGGCCCTCGACGAGCCCGGAGAGCAGGGCGGCGACGGCGGAGTCGCCGGCGCCGGCGGGATTGCCGGGGAGGGGCGCCGGCGGCCGGGCGGTCCACACGGTGCCGTCCTCGGCGAGGGCGAGCATGCCGTCGGGGCCGAGCGAGGCGGCGACGGCGCGGGCGCCGCGGCGGCGGGCGTCACGGGCGGCGCGCATGGGCTCCGTCGCGCCGGTGAGCCCGGTCAGTTCGGCGGCGTTGGGCTTGACCAGATCGGGCCGGGCGGCCAGGCCGCGCCGCAGCGGCTCACCGCTGGTGTCCAGCAGCACCGGGACGCCCGCGGCGCGGGCGTCCCGCACGAGTTCGGCGTAGCAGCCGACCGGCAGTCCCGGCGGGAGGCTGCCGCACAGCGCCACGGCGCGCGCCGCGCCGCCGTCCAGGAACGTGCGGTACGTACAGAGGAAGGCCGCCCACTCCTGCGAGGTGATCGTCGGGCCGGGCTCGTTGAACATCGTGGTGTCGCCGCCCGACTCGTCCACGACGCCCACCGTCCGCCGGGTGCTGCCGGAGGTGGGCACGAGGGCGTCCGTGACGCCGTCGATCCCCGTCAGGTAGGCCCGCAGCCGGTCACCGGACGCGCCGCCCGCGAAGCCGGTCGCGACGGCCTCGTGGCCGAGCGCGGCGAGGACGCGGGCGACGTTCAGCCCCTTGCCGCCGGGACGTTCCGCGGCCTCCGACACCCGGTGGGTGGTGTGCGGCCGCAGCCGGGGGACGCGGTAGGTCACGTCGATGGCGGCGTTCAGCGTGACGGTGACGATCACCGCATGATCCCTTCGAACAGCGTGTGCGATGGGAAGGGATCATGCCAAAGGAACGCCCGGAGGCACAGACCCCGCCGCCTGGGGGTCCGTCAGGGCTCGACGACCCAGCTGCCCTTCCGCATCACGCCCACGAGGTCGAACGACGCGTCCAGGACCACCAGGTCGGCGTCCTTGCCCGGCTCCAGGGAGCCGATCCGGTCGTAGGCGCCCAGCAGTCGCGCCGGGTTGGCGCTCAGCGCGCGCACGGCGTCGCCGACGGGCAGCCCGTCCACGGTCACCGCCCGCTTGAACGCGGTGTCCAGGGTCAGCGTGGAACCCGCGATGGAGCCGCCCTCGACGAGCCGGGCGACGCCGTCGACGACGTCGACCTCCATCGGGCCCAGCAGGTAGCGGCCGTCGCCGAAGCCGGCCGCGTCCATGGCGTCGGTGATGAAGGCGACCCGGTCGGCCCCGGCGCTGCGGAACGCCATCTCCAGGACGGCCGGGTGCAGGTGGACGCCGTCGTTGATGAGCTCGACGGTGACCCGCTCGTCCTCCAGCAGCGCGGCGATCGGGCCGGGTGCGCGGTGCAGCAGCGCGGGCATGGCGTTGAACAGGTGCGTCGCCACGGTCGCGCCCGCCTCGACGGCCTGCAGGGTGGCCTCGTACGCGGCGTCGGTGTGGCCGACGGCGGCGATGACGCCGTGCTCGGCCAGCAGCCGCACCGAGTCGAGCCCGCCGGGCAGTTCGGGGGCGAGGGTCACCATGCGCGCGGTTCCGCGGGCGGCATCGAGCAGCTTGCGGACGTCCGAGGGGTGCGGGTCGCGCAGCAGCGAGGGCTTGTGCGCGCCGCGCCGGTGCGGGGAGATGAACGGCCCCTCGAAGTGGATGCCGGCCAGGTCGCCCTGCTCGACCAGTTCGGACAGCAGCGCGGCCTGCCGGGACAGGTCGTCGAGGTCCCCGGTGACCGTCGAGGCGAGCAGGGTGGTGGTGCCGTGCCGCCGGTGGGTGGCGACGCCGGTGAGGACGGCCTCGGCGTCACCGGAGGAGAAGGACGCGCCGCCGCCGCCGTGCACGTGGATGTCGACGAAGCCGGGGACGATCCAGTGTCCGGCCAGGTCGCGGGTGGACGCCTGGAGCGGGTCGTTCGCGACGATCGAGCGGCCCTCGACGGTCAGCCGGCCGTCCTCGACCACGCCGTCCGGCAGCACCACACGGGCACCGGTCAGCACGCTAGTTGCCGCAGTCAAGCGGTCACCTCCACGGAGAGAAGATCCCAGGCGAGCAGCCCTGCGCCCAGGCATCCGGCGGTGTCCCCGAGGGCCGCCGGCACGATGAGGGGGAGTTGCTGGAAGGTCAGCCGCCGCTCGACGGCGGCCCGCAGCGGTGCGAAGAGGGTGTCGCCGGCCTCGGCGAGCCCGCCGCCGACGATCAGTGTTCCCGGGGTCATCAGGGTGATCCCGGTGACCAGGCCGTCGGCGAGGGCGGCGACGACCTCGTCCCACACGGCCGCCGCGCGGGGGTCGCCCGCCTCGACGGCGGCGGCGCAGCCGGCGGCCCCGGCGTCCGGGCTCCCGCCCGCGGCCTCCCAGGCGCGGGCCACGGCGGCGGCGGAGGCAGCCGTCTCCAGGCAGCCCCGCTGGCCGCAGCCGCAGACCGGGCCGCCGGGGCGGACGACGACGTGCCCGAGCTCGGTGGCCTCGACACGGCCCTCGATGCCGATCGCCCCGGCGATGCCGGTGCCCAGCGCCACGAACAGGAAGCGCTCGGCGCCCCGCCCCGCGCCCAGCCGGCCCTCGGCGAGGCCGCCGGCGCGCACGTCGTGGCCGAGGGCGACGGGGGTGCCGTCGAGGCGGCGGGTGAGCAGGTCGCGCAGGGGCGCGTCGCGCCAGCCGAGGTTCGCGGAGTAGACCGCGATGCCGGCCCGCTCGTCGACCAGCCCGGGCACGGCGACGCCGGCCGCGGCGGCGGGCTCGCCGTAAGCGCTTTCGCCGTAGGTACGAAGGTCCGCGGCGAAGTCGAGCACGGAGTCGACCACGGCACCCGGGCCGCGCTCCCGGCCGGTCGGGCGGCGTGCCTCGTGCAGCAGCGTGCCGTCCGCCGCGACCAGGGCGGCCTTCATGCCGGTGCCGCCCACATCGAGGGCGATGACGTGTCTCACGGGGGACAGTGTCGCGCGGGACCCCGCAAAAGGTCTAGTCCACTCGTCGAAAGAGATCGCGTGCCGCGTGCGAACGGGCGCCGGGCGGGGTCGCGGGCGCGAACCCCGAGTGGTGTAGACCTCATGAGGGGGGTCGGTGTCGGGACTCCGTGTGACCGAAGGGACACCCGGCGCATCCGCCGGGCGGGGCGCGGATATGGTGGTCGGATGGAACGGGACGAGACCGGGGCGGACGCCCCCGCGGACGGGCTGACGGAGCAGGACCGCGCCGTCCTCGACATCGCCCGCCGCACGTGGGCCGGACCCGGCGCGAAGGAACGCGCCGTCCGCGAACGCCTCGGCATCTCCCCCACGCGCTACTACCAGCTCCTCAACGCCCTCCTCGACGACCCCCGCGCCCTCGCGCACGACCCCGTCACGGTCAACCGCCTCCGCCGCACCCGCGACACCCACCGCACCACCCGCTGACGCCCGCCCCGCGCGGTGGCGCGATGGATGCCCCCGCCGGTGACCGGGTGTCCGGGGTTCGGGCGGCGGTGGGAGAGCCGCGCAGGAGCGGTGGATCCGCGGCGGACACCACCAGTCCGCGCCCGTCCTTCCGGCAGTGAGATGGGTGTCCCCGCCGGCGACTGGTTGTCCGGGGTTCGGGCGAGTGGGTGAGTGGGAGACAGCCCGCCGCAGGCGCGGCGGACCCGCGGGCGGGGGCGGAGAACACCGCCGGAAGCGGGATGCTTCCGTACGCCGGGCATGCCCCCCGCAGGGGTCGGTATGGTCGGGGGCATGAGCCGCAGCCGCAGGGACGAACTGCCGGTACCCACGACGCCCGAGGGCAAGGACGGCCTGGCCGCACTGCTCGCGGAGCCCCGCAGGGCCGTGCTGGCCCTGGACTTCGACGGGACGCTGGCGCCGATCGTGCCGGATCCGGACGCCGCGCGGGCGCATCCCCGCGCGGCCGCCGCACTGGCCCGGCTGGCGCCGCGGATCGGGTCCGTCGTGGTCGTGACGGGCCGTCCCGCGGGCGTGGCCGTGCGGTACGGGGGCTTCGCCGGCGTGCCGGCCCTGGAGCACATGGTCGTGCTGGGCCACTACGGCGCCGAGCGGTGGGACGCCCGTTCCGGCGAGGTCAAGGCGCCCGGCGCGCACCCCGGGGTCAACGCGGTGCGCGCGGAACTGCCGGGCGTGCTGGACGCGATCGGGGCGTGGCACGGCACGTGGGTGGAGGACAAGGGCCGCGCCGTGGCCGTCCACACGCGCCGCACGGAGGATCCGCAGGCCGCGTTCGAGGCGCTGAGCGGACCGCTGCGCGATCTGGCGGACCGGCACGGGCTGATCGTGGAGCCGGGCCGGATGGTGCTGGAGCTGCGGCCGCCTGGCATGGACAAGGGCGTGGCCCTCAACGACTACCTGCGGGAGGTCGGCGCCGGTCCCGTGCTGTACGCCGGTGACGACCTGGGCGACCTGGCCGCCTTCGGGGCCGTGGAGAAGCGGCGTGCCGACGGCCTGCCCGGTGTGCTGGTGTGCAGCGGCAGCGCGGAGGTGGCCGAACTGGCCGCCCGGGCCGACCTCGTCGTGGACGGCCCGGAGGGCGTCGTGGCGCTCGTCGACGCCCTCGCGGACGCCCTGGAGGAGCGGGACGGTCAGGACGGGTCCGAGAGCCAGCCGCCGGTCAGCGACTGAACCGCGGACCCGTCGAGGTCCGCGAGCTTCACGCCCGTGAACTCCCGGGCCCGCGGGGAGGTCTGGACGCGGAAGGGCGGCCGCTCGGCGCCGAGCACCTCGACGATGGGCGCCGCGGCCTCGTCGATGGTCTGGGCGGCCGTGAACGCCTGCGTGGTCCGGTCGAGGTAGTGGGTGAACGCGGGCCGGTAGGGGCCCGCGGCCGCCGCGTACGCGGGGATGTCGATGCCGAGGTTGGCGACGAACTCGCTGCCGACCGCGCCCGGTTCGACGACGCTCACGGTGACCCCGACCGCGGCCGCCACGGGCGCGAGCGCCTCCATGTAGCCCTCGACCGCGAACTTCGCGGCGCAGTAGGCCTCGTTGAAGGGCTGCCCCACGACGCCGCCCACGCTGGTGACGGTGACCAGCCGCCCGCCGGAGGCGCGCAGGTGGGGCATCGCGGCCTTGGTGACCTCGACGACGCCGAAGAAGTTGACCTCCATCGTGGCGCGGACGTCCGCGACCGTCTCCAGCTCGATCGTGCCGACGTGCCCGGCGCCGGCGTTGTTGACCACCGCGTCCAGGCCGCCGGACTCCACGACGACGTCCTCCACCACCGCGGCGACCAGCCGGGCGTCGGTCACGTCCAGCCGCTTCACGTGGACGTGTTCGGCGACCCCCGCCCCGGCCGCGGCCTTGCGGAGGGCGTCCGCCTTCCCGGGGTCGCGCATGGTCGCGACGACGTTCCAGCCGGCACGGGCGGCGGCCACGGCGGTGGCCAGGCCGATGCCTGAGGAGGTGCCGGTGATCAGGACGGTCCTGGAGGTGCCGGTGGTCATGGGGTGGCTCTCGCTCTCTGCCGGGCCGTGCGGGTGCGCAGGTGCGCAGGTGCGCGGGTGCGCGCGTACTGATGACCGCACCCTAGACAGCCCGGGGGCCTCCGCCCGGTCAGCCCCGGCCCGTGGCGTCCGCGTCGTGGACGAGGAGGGCGATCTGGACCCGGTTGTTCAGGCCGAGCTTGCCGAGGATGCGGGAGACGTGGGTCTTCACCGTCGGCACGCTCATGTGGAGCCCGGCCGCGATGTCCGCGTTGGACCGGCCCTCCCCGATGGCGAGGGCCACCTCGTGCTCCCGCTCGCCCAGCGACGCGAGCCTGCGCCGTGCGGTGGCCCGCGCGCCCCTTCCTCCGGCGCCGGATTCGGCGACCTGGGCGATCAACTGCCGTGTCACCGCCGGGGACAGCACCGGTTCGCCGGCCGCCACCTTCCGTACCGCCTCGACGATCTCGCGCGGCGCGGTGTCCTTCAGGACGAAGCCCGCCGCGCCCGCGCGCAGCGCCCGCAGCACGTGCTCGTCGGTGTTGAAGGTGGTCAGCACGATCACCTCGGGCGCGCCCGGCCGCGCCCGCAGCGCCTCGGTGGCCGCGAGGCCGTCCACGACGGGCATGCGGATGTCCATGAGCACCACGTCGGGGGAGTGCTCCTGGACCAGTGCCGCCACCTCGCCGCCGTCGGCCGCCTCGGCGACGACCTCGACGTCCGGCGCCCCGCCCAGCATCATCCGCAGCCCGGCCCGCACCAGCGGGTCGTCGTCCACCAGCAGCAGCCGCACCATCGTCACGCCGCCCACGGTAGCCAGGCGCGCAGCCGGAAGTCCCCGCCGGCCCGGCCGTGCTCCAGGTCGCCCCCGGCGAGCGAGGCCCGCTCCGTCAGCCCGATCAGCCCCTGCCCGGCGCCGGGGATGGCCGGCACCACGGCCGTCGCGGCCGGCACCGGGTTGCTGACCTCGACGGTCAGCCCCCGCGCGGGACCGCCGGCGAGCCGCACGGTCACCTCCGTGCCGGGGGCGTGCTTGCGTGCGTTGGTCAGCCCCTCCTGCACGATCCGGTACGCCGTGCGCCCCGAGGCGGCGGGCGCCGCCGCCACGGCGTCGTCGTCCGCTTCCAGCACGATCCGCATCCCGGCGTCCCGGGACTCCTCGACCAGCCGCGGCAGGTCGGCCAGCGTCGGCTGCGGCCGTCCGCCCGCGCCGTCCGCCGCACCGGAACCGTCCGGCTCGCGCAGGACGCCGATGATGCCGCGCAGGTCGTCCAGCGCCTGGTGCGCGCTCTCCCGGATCACCCCGGCGGCCCGCTCGATCTCCGCGGGGGACGCCCCCGGGTGGAACTCCAGCGCTCCCGCGTGGACGCTCAGCAGCGACAGCCGGTGCGCCAGCACGTCGTGCATCTCCCGGGCGATCTCCTCGCGCGCCTGCCGCCGTCCGCGCTCGGCGTAAGAGGCCAGCAACTGGCGCCGGGAGCGCACGTAGAGCCCCCAGCCAATCGAGCCCGCCATGATCACGAAGAAGGTCGTCGCCGAGCCGGTCTCCGGCAGGTCCGGGTCGGGCCCCCGCGCCACGAACAGCGGCAGCGGAGCGAACGCCAGGGCCGCCACCCAGGCCGTCGTGCGCAGCGGCCGGTGCGCCGCCGCGGTGAAGACCGCCACCGCGGTCGGGCCGCCGACCAGGTGCGCGAACCACCCGGTCACCAGCAGCACCACCGCCAGCTGCACCGGCCACCGCCGCCGCAGGAAGAGCGCCGCGCACGCGGCCGCGCTGACCGCCTGCTCGACGGCCCCGACCGGGGCACCCACCCCGTCCACGGACAGCACGGAGAAGGCCGCCGCACCGAGGAAGACCGCGATGTCGGCGACGACCCCCTGCCGTACGCGTCGCATGTTCCCGAATGTACGGTCCCGGGGCGCCGGCACCACCCCCGCGCCCCAAGTCGAGACTTTCGGACGACAGCCCGCGCGTGATCGGCGACTTTCGCCGACAGCCCGCGCGGGCGCGTGCTCCCTAGCCTCGTGGCATGAAGGGTTTCCTCGGCTTCCTCGGCTTCGTGCTGCTCTCCCAGGGCATCGGCGGCATCGCCTACGAGCTCACCGGCGGCTGGTTCCGCCTATGGGCACTGACCCACCGGATCGGCTTCCTGGACCGTTACGAGATCTACGTGTGCGTCCTCCTGGTCGTCCTCGGCGTCGCGGTCCTCTCCGTGGCGGAGTCGGCGGGCAAGCGCTCCTGACGCCCGGTCGCGCCCGGTCGCGCACGGCCCGCCCCGGTCCCCCGTTCCTGTGCGACGGGGGCCGGGGCGGTGGCACATGTAGGGGGTCGGGTCACCAGTTGTTGTTGTCGCGGACGATCGCCGCGCATTCCACGACGGCGCGGGCGGTGCCTGCCGTACCCCCGCCGGGGTTAGTGACAGTGACCGTCCACCCGTTACCGGATCGCTGACTTGTGAGCACGTTGATGCTGGCGCTGGTGAGGACGAAGCCGCCGCCCGTGACCTCGGTGCGGGAGGGGCACCGAGCGTTGACCGTCAGCGATGGCGTAGCGGCTGGCACCATAGCGGAGACACCCAGGAACTCGGCGGTCCTCAGCCGCCCGAAGTTGTCCCGGTTGCCGCCGCCCTGGACGGGGTTCGAGGCGGCGTCGTCGGCGACCGCGGCGGTGCGCGCGGTGGCGGAGGCGTTCGTGGGACCGGCGAATGCGGTGGTCGTGACGACCGCTGCGGCGACCGTCATGGCTCCGGCGACACCCCAAAGCACCTTATGACGGGGTCGACCGGACATGGTCTTCTTCGCTCGTATGTTCATCTCTCTGCCTTCGAAGATGACGGAAGGAGCTCGCTCCGGGTCGAAGCGATTGCGCTCATCGTCACCTTGTGCGAGGTGTTCCGCACTTCGGGTGACCAAAGAGGATGAACGGTGCCCGCTCGACGATCTGACGGAGCGGCGGTGCGACGCTCGGTCAGCATGCAGGAACGGGCCTCAGATGACGCCGGTGACCGCCCGGGGCTTCACGTGTGGCCGCTGCCGCACGATGCCCGCGCGGACCAGCGAGGCGCCGCGCGGAGCACCCGACGGGGCGTCGGATGCGGGGGCGGCGCCTCGCTGGTCCGCGCGGGCAT
>NZ_JARAVO010000479.1:0-1124 GCF_033792805.1 Streptomyces sp. PA03-1a | reverse complement strand
GCATCTCCATGCGCATCCCGTACCCCGGCCCCGGGGGCCCGTATTCACCCGTCCGGCCCTTTCGCCGGGCGCGGAGGGAAATCCACGCTGTCTGCGGACGCGGTGACGACGCGGATGATCACAGTTGCCACTGCGCCGCCCGTAGTTGCGCCATCCACGCCGTTCGCCCGGGTCCCACGATCGGCGCAGGTGACACCGCCCGCACCGCCCCCGCGCGGTGTTCCCGGGCTGCCCCGGCCCGGCCCGCCGCCCAAGCTGGAGTTGACGGATGCGGTCAGGACTTGTCGACGAAGACCTCGAGGTGAGCAGATGGCACAGACGCCGATTACCCCCGAGAACGTGCGCAGGATGCAGTTCACCACCGTCCGCCTCCGCGAGGCCTACGACGAGCGCGAGGTCGACGACTTCCTGGACGAGGTGCAGTCCGAGCTGACCCGGCTGCTGCGGATCAACCAGGACCTGCGCGCCGCGCTCTCCGCCGTCGAGTCCGCCGACCGGCAGCACGAGGAGCCCGAACTCGAGGTGGCGTCGGCACCCGAGCCCGAACCCGAACCGGAGCCGGAGCCGGAACCCGAACCCCAGGCGGCGCCGGAACGCGTCCCCGTCCCCGCCGCCGAGGTGGCGGAGCCCGCGCGGCTCGCCGAGCCCGCCGAGGCCGAGGAGGTCACGGACGGGCAGCCCGGGTTCGCCGTCGACAGCACGGCCCGCCTGCTCGCCCTGGCCGAACGCACCGCCGAGCAGGCCGTCGCCGAGGCCCGCGCCGAGGCCCACAAGATCGTCGGCGAGGCCCTCGGACAGGCCGAGAGCCTGCGCCGGGACGCCCGCGACCGGGCCCTGGCCCTCGAGCACGAGGCTCGCGAGAAGCACCGTCAGGCGATGACCACCCTGGCCTCCGCCCGCACCGCGCTGCAGCGCAAGGTCGAGGACCTGCGCACCTTCGAGAACGCCTACCGCACCCGCCTGACCGCCCACATGCAGTCCCAGCTGCGCCGCCTCGACCGCGACCTCGCCCGTTCCCTCGCGCCGCCGCCCGCTCCCCCGACGGTCTCCCTCACCCGCGCCTGGCCCTTCATAAAACACGCAACCCCCCACAAAAACCCTTTTGTAAACCCCGGGGGGCCCCG
>NZ_JARAVO010000478.1:0-1183 GCF_033792805.1 Streptomyces sp. PA03-1a | reverse complement strand
ACCACCAAGGCCACCGGGCCCACCGGGTCCACCGGGCGGAGAACCCGGCCGCCACCGCGGACCCCCCGCCCCGTGGTGGCGGGCCCGCCGGACCCTCGTCACCGCGGGCACCGCGATGGTCGTGGCGGTCGCGGTGATCTTCGCCTTCTCCTTCCTGGGCGGCACCAAGGGCGGCGGCGAGATCTTCCTCCAGAACGCCTCCGCGGCGGGCCCGGACCCCTTCACCCCCTCCACGGCGGGCGAATCGGGCACCGCGGTCACCCCCACCATCACCCCCAACGAGTCCTCGGCCCCGGGCGGCACCCTCAAGGTCAGCGGTGCCCACCCGGGGCTTTACAGCGGCAAGCAGAACGAGTCCGCCTGCGACGTCGAGAAGCAGATCACGTACCTCACCAAGGACCCGGCCCGCACCGCGGCCTTCGCCGACACCCTGAAGGTCGAGCCGCAGGACCTCCCCTCCCACCTGCGCGCGCTGACGCCCGTTCAGCTCAACTGGGACACCCGTGTCACCAGCCACGGCTTCAAGGACGGCAAGGCCACCGACTACCAGGCGATCCTCCAGGCCGGCACCCCCGTCATGGTCGACGACCACGGCGTCCCGGTGGTCCGCTGCACCTGCGGCAACCCGCTGAGTTCGCCCGACGCCGTCAACGGCACGCCGACGTACAGCGGCCGCCAGTGGGACACCTTCCGTGCGGCCGGCCTGGTGGCGGTCGTCCCGTCCGACAAGCCGATGAAGACGCTCACGCTCTACGACCAGGACAGCAAGCGCTGGTTCGAGCGCCCCAGCGGCAAGGTCGAGGGCAAGAAGGACCACAAGGTCGAACCCCCCAAGGGCCAGCCGTCCGGCTCCCCGGTGCCGGTCCTGCCGTCGCCGTCCACGGGCTCGCAGTTGGAACCGCCGGGGAAGACGGCGCCGCCGCCGAGCGAGGAGAAGAAGCAGGAGGAGCCCAAGTCGCCGGGCACGGAGGAGCAGTCGCCGGAGAAGGGCAAGGAGGAGTCGCCGAAGAGCGAGGAGCAGAAGAAGGAGGAAGGGGAATCCCCGAAGAAGGAAGAATCCCCGAAGAGCGAGGAGCAGTCGCCGAAGGAGGAACCGAAGTCCCCGAAGTCCCCGGGCACGCAGGAGCAACCCAAGCCCCCGGACACTCCCGGCACCCCGGAACAGCCTCAGAAGCCCCCCTCC
>NZ_JARAVO010000477.1:0-1275 GCF_033792805.1 Streptomyces sp. PA03-1a | reverse complement strand
GGGGCGGGAGTGGCCGTCGGGGCCGGCGCTTGCGGTTCGGCCGACAGCAACTGGGCGTGCAGGGTCTTGAGTTCGGCGCCCGGGTCGGTGCCGAGGCGGTCGGCGAGGGCCAGGCGGGTGTCCTCGTACGCGGCCAGGGCGTCGGCGGAGCGGCCCGTCGCGCGCAGCGCCCGTATCAACTGCGCCCGGAACGGCTCGTGCAGCGGGTGCTCGGCGACCAGCCCGCGCAGCTGCGGCAGCAGTTCACCGGCGCGGCCGAGCACCAGGCACGCCTCGATGCGGCGGTACGTCGCGGTCAGCCGCAGGTCCTCCGCCCGGGCGGCGGCGGAACCCCGGTCGGGCAGGTCCGCCAGGGCGGGGCCGCGCCACAGCGCGAGCGCGGCCTCCAGGGTCTCCGCGGCGGCGTCGGGGTCACCGGCGTCGAGGGCGGCACTGCCTTCGTGTGCCAGGCGCTCGAAGAGGTGGAGGTCGACGTCGTCCGGGGTGGCCGTGACCAGGCGGTAGCCGGCGGGGCCCGAGGCGATCGTGTTGTCCTGGGACCCGAGGGCGCGGCGCAGCCTCGACACGAGCGCCTGCAGTGCGCCGGGAGCGTCCTGGGGCGGCTCGTCGCCCTCGCCGCCCCACACCTCGGCGATCAGGGCGTCCGTGGACACCGCGTGCGGGGCGTGCAGCGCGAGTGCGGCGAGCAGGGCCCGCAGCCGCTTGCCGCTGCCCAGCGGCACGGGCGCGCCGGTGGGGCTGCGCGCCTCCGTGGCGCCGAGGATCAGGTACCGCACGGGGCCATTCTTACGGTGCGGGCTCTGCGAGGCGAAGCCGTTTCCCCATGCGGGTGCGTTGCGCTTCGCGGACCGGGGTTCGCGGTACGGCCCGTCGTTCGTGTGTCGGTGCGTGGCGCCTGCGGCGGGCATCCCCCCGCCCGCCCCTCCCGATTGCCCGGCGCGGTCAGTGCGGGCCTGCGCACCATGTGCCGGAGTCGGGGCCGCGCCGGCGCACTCCCCCAGCCTTCGGCCGGGGGGACCCCCACAGCGCTCGCGGTTTACCCCTGCAGTATTCGGCACCGGGTCCGCCGCTCGTCGCTTCCGGGCGCACCCCGCCACACCCCCTCCCGTGTGTCGGGGCGCATGACGGCCGGTGGGGGGCGTCGGGCACCTGCGGCAACCCCGGACCGCTCTCTGAACCCCGTCCGGCCGTTAGCCGCCCAAGCCGGCAGGAGGGGGTGTGGCGGGATGCCCCCATGGGGGTCCCCCCGGCCGAAGGCTGGGGGGACCCCCATGG
>NZ_JARAVO010000476.1:0-1436 GCF_033792805.1 Streptomyces sp. PA03-1a | reverse complement strand
CACAGGGGGAGGTCACTTCGCGGGGGCGAAGACCCGCTGCGCGGCGACGGCCGCGCCGCCGCGCGCCCACTCCTCGAAGGGCAGCGGACGCACGACGAGGTCGCAGTCGGCCGCGGCCCCGAAAGCGTGGTCGGCGAAGGTCTGCCGGATCTGGTCGGCGAACAGGTCGTACGAGGCCACGCCCTCGCCGGAGATGATGATGCGTTCCGGGCCGATGAGGTTGGCCACCGACGCCATCGCCAGACCCATCACGTGCCCGGCGCGGGAGAAGACCGCGCGGACGGCGGCGTTGTCGGTGTGCGCCAGCCGCACGGCCTCCTCCATCGTCAGCGCGGGGTCGCCGGTGGCCTGCCGGGCCTGCTCGGTGATGGCGTGCGTGGAGGCCACCGTCTCCACGCACCCGGTGTTGCCGCAGGTGCAGGTGCGGTCGGTGCCGCCGACGGGAAGGTGCCCCACCTCGCCGGACACCCCGTGGGCCCCCGACACCACCCGGCCGCCGATGGACAGCCCGCAGCCGATGCCCGCGCCCACCGTGACCAGGGCGAACGAGGACAGCCCCACCCCGGCGCCGAACCACTGCTCGGCGACGGTCAACGCGCGCACGTCGTTCTCGATCACCGTCGGGATGCCGGACGCCGACTCGACCAGCTGCGCGAGCGGCACACGGCGCCAGTCGAGGAACGGCGAATACTGCACGGTGCCGGTCTGCCCGTCCACGTCGCCGGAGATCGTGACGCCGACGCTGTGGACGGCGTCGTCCCCCTCCGCACCCGCGGCGGCGCGCAACTGCCCGATGAGCCGGGAGATCGCCAGCACCACGGTCCCCACGTCGCGGGAGTCCAGCGCGGCGCGCCGGGAGGCCAGCGGCCGGGCGGTCAGGTCGGTGAGCACGCCGATGAGTTCGTCGCCGGTCACCTTCACGCCGACGAACCGCGCGCGGTCGGCGCGGACGGCCATCGGCGTCGCGGGGCGGCCGCTGGCCCGCTCCCCGGCCGGCCTGCCGAGTTCGGTGATCCAGCCGTCCGCCAGCAGGGGAGTGGCGGCCTTGGTCACCGCGCCCGCCGACAGGCCCGTGCGCCGCCCGATCTCGGCCCGGGTGAGGGGGCCGTGGACGAGCAGGGTCTGGAAGACCAGGACGGCGGCGGGGGGCTGGTCGGCAAGACTCATGGCCGGACCATACCTTTCCAAGGGAAAGTAAGGAAGGGCCCACTCATCCCATCTTTGGGTGGGGAGGTTCGGATTCTGGTGAAGATTTTCCGGCGAAGACCGCAGCTTGGCGCTGCAGACATCGGATTTTTGTCGCCGAATATGTTGACGCTGGAAGGAAACCCTGGCTACATTCGCCGCACTCCTCGCCCGGAGCGGACGAAGCGCCCCCCCCCGCCGAGGAGCGCGACCGGGGGGAGGCTCCGGTCGCAGCACGCCCGCCCTCGGTG
>NZ_JARAVO010000475.1:0-1442 GCF_033792805.1 Streptomyces sp. PA03-1a | reverse complement strand
CCCCCGGCCCGCCCCTACCTGGGCGCGCTCGGGTTGCTCGCGGTGACCCTGGTGGGCGGCTGGCTCGGCCTGGTGGTGCTGGGCAGCATCGAGGAACCGGTCGGCCCGATGAACACCCGGATGTCGCTGCACCCGTCCTGGACCGGGGACACGAAGGTCAACATCTCCCCGCTGGGCTCCCTCCAGCTCGACAGCCACGACGGCCCGCTGCGTCTGGTCGTGGACGTCGACACCCTCGACCCCGACCGGGCCCGGACCCTCGTGCGGCACCCGGAGCGGATCAGCGGGCTGCAGAGCGAGGTGGCCGCCGACGTCGAGCACAGCACGACCGAGCTCGCGCTGCGGTCCTCGGTGGCCGCGCTGACCGGCGCCACCGCCCTCGGCCTGGCCGTCTACCGCAGGCCCCGCCGCGCCCTCGCCGCGGGCGGGCTCTCCCTCGCGGTGCTGGCGGCCTGCGCCGGCACCGCGTACGGCACCTGGAACCCGCGCAGCGTCCTGGAACCCCGGTTCTCCGGGCTGCTGAGCAGCGCCCCCTCGGTGGTCGGCAACGCGCGCAGCATCGTCAGCGACTTCGACATCTACCAGCAGGAACTCGCCCGCCTGGTGACCAACATGACCAGGCTGTACGACGCGACGTCCACGCTGCCCGCGTACAACCCGGACCCGACCACGCTGCGCGTGCTGCACGTCTCGGACATCCACCTCAACCCGGCGGCCTGGCAGATCATCGAGTCCGTCGTCGCCGAGTACAAGATCGACGTGATCGTCGACACCGGGGACCTGATGGACCACGGCACCACCGCCGAGAACGGCTTCACCTCCGCCATCCCCGACCTCGGCGCGCCCTACGTCTTCGTCCGCGGCAACCACGACTCCATGGACAGCCAGCGCGCGGTCGCGGGCCGGGCCAACGCGTACGTGGTCGACGACGGCCGGTCCGTGGTCGTCAAGGGGCTGCGCATCGCCGGCATCGGCGACCCGCAGTTCACCCCGGACCGCTCGGTCGAGGCGGCCGGCGACCCGTCGGAACGGGTGGCCGGACAGGAGCTGGCCGACGCCATCCGTCGGCAGAACGCCACGGGCGCCAAGGTCGACATCGCCGTCGCCCACAATCCGATCGCCGCCGCCCAGACGGACGGCACCGTCCCGCTGATCCTCTCCGGGCACACCCACACCCGGGACGTCGACGTCCTCGAGCACGGCAGCCGGCTGATGGTGCAGGGCACCACCGGCGGCGGCGGACTGCGCGCCGTCGAGGGCGACACCCCCCAGAAGGTGGAGGCCTCCGTGCTCTACCTGGACCGGGACACCCACGCCCTCCAGGCCTGGGACGAGATCACCCTCGGCGGGCTCGGGCTGTCCACCGCCGAGGTCTCCCGCCACCTCCCGGAGGAGGTGGAGCCGGGCCGCGCCCCGTCCCCCTCCTCCTCCCCCTCGAAGGC
>NZ_JARAVO010000474.1:0-1448 GCF_033792805.1 Streptomyces sp. PA03-1a | reverse complement strand
AACGGCTCTGTCTCACATTCGGTGGTGACGGAGTGTGCTGCTATCCGAGGAGGATGCGGTGGCGAAGTAGGGTGAAGCCTGCTCGTCCGTGCATCTGTTGCGCGATCCGCTTGGTTTTGGTGTTGATGCCCTCGGTGGGGCCGTTGCTGTACGGAAGCGTGAGCGCGGCAATCACTGCTTGCCGGTCTCGCTCCAGGCCCCGGGCGAAGGAGTGCAGATGGGGAAGATCGGTTGTGCGGACCTGGTCGATCCAGCGCGAGAGCCCGTCGGCGTTTCCTTCACGAGGCGTCAACAGCTGGGCGAAATCCGCAATGTGGGTGGCCAGTTGGGTCATTTCTGAGCAGGCGGCGGTGAGCTGTGCCAGGAGGTCCTGACTTTCTGTCTTGAGGTTGTCGGGCCTGGTAAGGAGCATCCGGGCGAGCCGGCGTGGGGAGATGTGGCTGCGGTCGGCGTCCGCGCGGCCTTGGTTGATGTACTTGTAAAGCAGGTTGAGGCAGCCGGTGTAGCCGAGGGCCTTGATCTCTTCGAAGAGGCGCTTGACGGGGGCGGCGGGGTCCTCGGCCCGGCGTTTGCGCAGGTGCTCGCGGTAGGGGTCGACGAGGCCGGCGCGGTATTTGGGGACGCGGAGCATCCGCTCGGGCCGGTCGGCTCGTGCGTAGCGTTTGATGGTGTTCAGGGCCAGCTGCAGTCGGCGGGCGCATTCGAGCAGGCCCACCCCCTGATTGAGCAGGTCATGGACGTGGTGCCAGCGTTCCAGGGTGGTTCGGGCGCGTGGCCCGTCGTAGATGGGTGCGTCCAGTACGGTGGCCCAGCAGGTGCTGTGGGCCTTCACCTCGCTGAGGGCGGCTTCGCACAGGTTGTGCCACAGATGCCACCTGTCGGCGACCTGCACTGCGTGGGGCAGGGCGCGGCGGATGGCCTCGGCATAGGTCGTGGAGCCGTCGCGGCAGACGACTTCGACGCCCGGGTGTTCGCGCAGCCAGGCTTCCAGAGTGTCGGCCGTGCGGTCGGGGAGTACGTCGATCCGCTCATGGGTCTCGGCGTCGATCACCACGGTGGCATAGCGGTGCCGCCGGCGCAGCGCGAAGTCGTCGACGCCGATCACGCGGGGCGTCCGCCCTGTGGGCAACGGGATGCGCAGCAGGGTGCGCAGGGCGGTGTGACGGGACAGGCCCACCGCGAGTATCGCCAGCAGACGTGATCCTGCTCGGCCCGCTAACTCTTTGACTACGGCTTTGACCTGTCTGGTCAGACGGGCGGTGCGTCGCTGGTATCGCTCCAGCACCCCGGGCACCTGTTCGCGGAAGGTGTGGCGGCAGCCCCGCGTGGGACACACCAGACGCCGAACACGCACACGGACCACCACCCGGCGCCCGTCGACCGGAACGTCGGCCACCGTCCGCCAGTGATAGCCGTGCACCCTTGCCGAGGAGGCCCCGCACACGTGG
>NZ_JARAVO010000473.1:0-1493 GCF_033792805.1 Streptomyces sp. PA03-1a | reverse complement strand
CCTCCCCCTCCCTCTCGAAGGAGACAGCAATGCGCCTCATCGGCATGCCCGCCCTCACCCAGGCCGCCGGAATCCTCGTGGCCGGCTTCAACAGCGTCTACGAGGACGACAAGTGGATGCGGCTCCGCCTCCGCCGCGCCGACGGCACCGGCCCGGAGATCACCGGAGAGCTCGACGACTGGACGATGCGGTTCAGCCCGGCCGCCGTCGACGCCATGGTCCGCGAGATCGCCGCAGTCCTCTACGACCCCGACGGCCGGGCCGTCTTCTCCGTGACGGTCCCCCACGACCGCTTCCCCAGCGGGACCGGCACCTGGGCGTGGAACGTGCCGGACCTCAGCGCACTGACCTCCGAGGGCGCGCCGATGTGGCTCGACGACCCCGCCTCGTACGCCGGAGCCGAGTGGGACCACAGCCTCAACGGCGGAGCGTTCATCGACCTCACCGACACGGCCCTCACCGACGACGTGAAGCAGCTGCTGCTCGCCACCGACATGGCCCGGTACGGCGACCACCGCCCCGGGACGGCCGCGAGCTACCTGTACCGGGAGCTGCGGATCGCCGGCTTCGCCGCGCGGGGCGACGGCGACAGCAGCGGGGGATGGCTCGCCATGGACCTCGGAGGAGACGCAGCGATCTGGATCAACGGCGCCGAGGGCGGCCCGCGCGAGAACGAAGTCGCGTACCCGGTCGGCGACCACCACGGCTGGCTGGCCTGCTTCTACCCCGACGGCGGCTACAGCGGCGAGCACGAAGAGATCTACCGCTCGCGCGACACCGACCTGCGCGCCGACACCCGGGCCGTCGTCGCGGCCGTGGCCGCCCGCATCGCCCAGCACCGCACCGCGGCCGCCGGCGACTGACCGCCGCGCGAGGGGCCGGGAGCTTTCCCAGGCCCTCCCCGCCTCCTGACGGCTCGTCACCGGCCCGATGGGAACGCCCAGGTCAACCCGGCCACCTTGACGATTCCTTGACCAAATTTGCATGGATAACGAGGGTATCCAAGTGGGTTTGGAGAATGATGAAAGTAGAACACAACACCACAAACCACCACCTCCAAGGGAGACAGCACCATGGCCACCACCCTCACCCCCGAGCAGCTCGCCCACGGCCTCCGCATCTTCGCCGAGAACGCCATCGACGCCGAAGAGGCCGCCCGCACCCGGCTGGCCAAGGCGCTCACCGCGGGCAAGCCCATCGACTCCTACCTCCTCGAAGGCGTCATCGAGAAGCAGGCCGACGCGGCGAACTGGCGGAACCTGACCGACCGCCTCGACAAGGGCGAGGACGTGACCGAGGCCGTCACCAAGATCCGCACCCAGCTGACCAAGAAGCTCCTGGAGTACGGCGAGTCCACCTCCACCTCCGCCATCAGCAACGACATCGCCCGCAACGAGCGGTCGGCGTCCCGGATGGTGCGCAGCTCGCCGTCGGTGGTGTCGACGCTGATCGTGGCGGCCGCCGGGAAGTGGGGGCGGCTGAGGGTGGCGGCG
>NZ_JARAVO010000472.1:0-1522 GCF_033792805.1 Streptomyces sp. PA03-1a | reverse complement strand
GGGCGGGGCGATCAGCGGGCCCGGCACGAGCGCCGGGGGGATCAGCCGGTGCCCCGGCGGCGTGGGTGGCGTGCCCTGCGCGTGGGCGGCGATGGCCTCCACGGCGAGCCGTGTCACCTCGGCGGACATCTCGGGGACGGGCAGTTCGATGCGCGGCAGGTCCTGACCGCCCACGTCGTCGGGGAGGTTGCCGACCGCCACGACCGCCAGGTCCTCGGGCACCCGCAGCCCCTCCGCCGCCACGGCGGCGAGGACGTGCGGGAGCGCCGCCACGTGCTGCACCACCAGGGCGGTCGGCGGGCGCTCGCCGTGCAGCAGGGTGCCGATGCGCCGCGCGAGCCGCGCCATGTCCCCGGTCGACTGGTGCACGCGCACGTCGGCCCCGGTCTCCGGCGCCGCGCGGCACGCTCCGGCCACGCCCCGGATCGCGTAGCCGCGCCGCGCCTGGATCTCGCGCTCGGTGGTGGCCAGGTACGCGATGTCCCGGTGGCCGGCGGCGGCGACCTCGTGGACGGCAAGGGCGGCGGCCGCCTCCCAGTCCAGATCGGTCCACGGCAGCGCGGAGTCGTCGGCGGACCGCCCCAGCAGCGCCGTGGGGAAGCCGAGTTCGAGCATGGCCGCGATGCGCGGATCCTCCATCTCGACGGCCATCAGGATCGCGGCGTCCGCCTGGCCGCCGCGCGCGATGCGGCGCAGCCCCGGCACGCCTTCCCGCGCGGTCATGAGCAGGACGTCGTAACCGTGGGCGCGGGCCGCGTCGCTGATGTAGATGGCGAATTGCCCGTCGACCGCCCGGTAGCCGCCCGCCACGCGGGGGAAGGCCAGCGCCAGCACGTTGGTCCGCGCGCTGCGCAGCGTGCGGGCGCTCGCGCGCGGGTGGTAGCCGAGCTCGTCGATCGCCTGCTGCACGGTGCGGCGGGTGTCCTCGGAGATCTTGCGCGAGCCGCTCAGAACGTACGACACGGTGCTCGGTGCGACCCCGGCGCGCTCGGCGACGTCCTTGATCGTGGTCATGCGGCTCCTTCGCGACCCGTGTGCCGGGTTGTCGAATCGATTCGTCGAATCGATTCACCACTACGGAGCACGATGCTATGTCGGCCCCCCGGGGTGAGGCAATGGCCCCCGCCCCGTCGTGCCGGTGTGTGACGCATGCCGCGAGCCGGGGAGGGCCGGTGCGGGCGGCACCGACGGGGCGCCGGGAGGGCGTCCCGTGTGGACGAGGCAACAGCGGCACCGCTGGGCGCCGCGATCGGCGCGTTCGGTTCGGTGGGCACCGGCGGCTTCGCCCGGGCGGCGATGCGGGGGCGGTGACGTGAGCGGGGGTTCACGTGCCGCGCCGCCACGGGGTGCTTGCGCGGATGACGCAGGGCCTCCCGCGCTCTGGATTGCACGCAGTGGAGGCGGTCGTGGGACGCCGCCTTCCGACGCTGCGCCGACGTCGACCACGTCCTCAGCTACCCTGCCGTCACCGCCGCCGCCGGCCTCCTCGCCGGCCTCGCCACCTCCCGCCCCCTCGGCGGCC
>NZ_JARAVO010000471.1:0-1627 GCF_033792805.1 Streptomyces sp. PA03-1a | reverse complement strand
GGCCGGGACCTCCGTCTCAGCAGCGCCACGCCCCTCCCCTTCCGCGATTTCCCCTATGACGCAGCAGCGGCGGAAAACGTTCACCTCACCGTTCACCTCGCGTCCGGTCCCGGGGCAGGCCCTAACCTGGCGGGGTGTCCGCCCCTCATGAACTGACGATGCTGGAGCAGGCCGCGGCCATCCGGGCGGGTGCGTTGTCGCCCGTGGAGCTGACGGCCCACTACCTCGACCGGATCGAGCGGCTCGACCCCGTCCTCGGGGCCTACCTGACCGTCACGCCCGAACGGGCCCTGGCCGACGCGCGGCGCGCCGAACGCGTGCTCAAGAAGGGCGGGCGGCTGCCTCCGCTGCTCGGCGTGCCGGTGCCGGTGAAGGACCTGACGCCGGTCGCCGGGGTGCGCTTCACCTCCGGATCGGCGGTCTTCGCCGACCGGGTCGCCGACCAGGACGCCCACCTCGTCCGTCTGCTGCGGGACGCGGGGACCGTCCTGACGGGGAAGACCAGCACCCCCGAATTCGGGCTGCCCGCCTACACCGAGGGCGCCGTGGGCCCGCCCGCCCGTACCCCGTACGACCTCGCGCGCGGCGCCGGCGGCAGCAGCGGCGGCGCGGCCGCGGCCGTGGCGGCCGGGCTCGCGGCGGCGGCGCACGGCAGCGACGGGGGCGGCTCGATCCGCATCCCGGCGAGCTGCTGCGGGGTCGTCGGGCTGAAGCCCAGCCGGGGCCGGGTCAGCCCCGCGCCGTGGGGCGACGGGAGCGGACTGGCCGTCAACGGGCCCATCGCGCGCACGGTCCGCGACACCGCCGCCCTGCTCGACGTGCTGGCGGTGCCCGCGCCCGGAGACCCCTTCCGGCTGCCGCCGCCGGAGCGGTCGTTCCTGCAGTGGTGCGAGCGGGAGCCGCGCCGGCTGAGGATCGCCCGCTGGGCGGTGCCGGACGTCGCGGGCGTACGGGTCGACCCTCAGGTGCTGGCGGCGTACGAACGCACCTCGGCGCTGCTGGCCGGGCTCGGTCACGAGGTCGTGGACGTGCCGCAGCCGCTCGCCCCCGGCGACCGCGACGCTTTCACCCCGGTGTGGGCCGTACTGGCGGCGCTGACGCCCGTGTCACCGGAACGGGAGCGGGACATGCTGCCGCTCACCCGCTGGCTGCGTGCCCAGGGGCAGGACGTGGGCGGCCTCGACTACGCCCGCACGCTGGGGGTGATGCAGGGCGTGGGCCGCAAACTGGCCGAGGCCGCCGAGCCGTACGACGCGGTGCTCACCCCGACGCTGGCGCAGCTCCCCGCCCCGGTGGGCGCCCTGCGCGACGACGCCGACCCGGAGGCCGACTTCGCGGCGCAGCTGGCGTTCACGCCGTTCACCGCGCCCTGGAACATCGCCGGGCTGCCCGCGGTGTCGCTGCCGCTGGAATGGTCCCCGGCGGGGTTGCCCATCGGCATGATGCTCGGCGCCCGGCACGGCGAGGAGGGCCCCCTGCTCGCACTCGCCGCCCAGCTGGAGGCCGCTTCCCCCTGGCGGGCCCGCACGGCCCGCGCGTTCGACGTGCCACCCACGTGAGCAGCGGCGGCCCGGGGTGTGTTCGGGTACGGGCCGGTTGTTCGTGTGCGGGTCCGTTGCGCCTGCGG
>NZ_JARAVO010000470.1:0-1689 GCF_033792805.1 Streptomyces sp. PA03-1a | reverse complement strand
GGGGAAACCCCCAACCGCAACCACGCACCGCGCGTACGGGGCGACACGGGGCACCCCGGACGACTTGGCGGCGTATCAAACCGGTACGATCAGGCCCGGCGCGCCGCCCGGAACCTCGCGGACGTGCCCCCGCCCCCCGTGTGCCCGACCGGGACGGGGCGGCGGCCGGGTCGCCGCCGGAATCCGCCACAGCGGGCCCCGGGGCGCTCGGCACCCCAACGGCTCAGGCACCCCGGTAGCGGGTGAAGGCGGGGAACGCCGCCGCCAGGCCGAGCATGACGACCACGACGAGCACACCGCCCGCGGTGACCGCGGTACGCGTCCCGAACGCGGAGCCGCCCGTGCCGTGCAGGAGGTCGGCCACCCGGGGACCGCCCGCGACGACGACCGTGAACACACCTTGCATGCGGCCGCGCATGTCGTCCGTCGCGACCGACTGCAGGATCGCGCTGCGGAACACCATCGAGACCATGTCGGCGAATCCGGCCAGCGCCAGGAAGGCCGCCGCCCACCACAGGCTGCTGCTCAGTCCGAGTCCCGCGATCGCGGCGCCCCAGCCGCAGACGGCGATCACGACCATCAGACCGTGCCGCTTGGAACGGGAGAAGGTGCCCGAGAACAACCCGCCGGCGACCGCGCCGATGGGGATGGCGGCGAACAGCAGGCCGAGCGCGAAGCCCTCGCCCCAGGGGGCGTAGGTGGTGTCGGCGAGCTGGGGGAACAGGGCGCGCGGCATGCCGAAGACCATGGCGACGATGTCGGCGAGGAAGGACATCAGCAGGATGCGCTGGGCCGTGATGTAGCGGAAGCCGGCGCCGACCTCGCGCCAGCCGCCGCGCCGGGCGACGGGGGCGCCGTTGGCCTCCAGCGGCGGGAGCGCGGGCAGCCGCCACACCGCCCACACGGTCGCGGTGAGGGCGATCGCGTCGATCAGGTAGAGGTCGGGCAGGCCGATGACGGGGATGAGCACACCCGCGAGCAGCGGGCCGACGACCAGCCCGGTCTGCATGACCGTGGAGCCGAGCGCCATGGCCGCGGGCAGTTCCGCCGGCGGGACCAGGCGGGCGATGGCGGCGCTGCGGGCGGGGGCGTTCATGCCGGCCGCCGCCTGCTGCGCGGCGAGCAGCACCATGAGCAGCCAGACGGAGTGGGCGCCCGCGAAGGCCTGCACCCAGAACAGCAGGGAGGTGACGGCGATGCCGATGTTGGTGTACAGCATCAGCTTGCGGCGGTCCACGCTGTCGGCGACGGCCCCGCCCCACAGGGCGAAGACCACCAGCGGGACCAGCCCGGCGATGCTCGCGTAGCCGACCCACGCGGACGAGCCGGTGATGTCGTAGATCTGCTTGGGCACGGCGACCGCGGTGAGCTGGCTGCCCACGGCGGTCACGGTGGTGGAGCTCCACAGGCGGCGGTAGGCGGGGTGGCGCAGGGGGCGGGTGTCCATGAGCCAGCGACGCCAGCGGGTGCGGCTGCCGGGTATGCCGGGCTCCGCGCCGCGGTCCGCGGTGGGATCGTCCGCCGGGGCGTCGTCGGCGGTCTTCTTGGTGCTGTCCACGGGTGCTGTTGCTTCCTTGTACAACTATCGCTGACCCGCTGACACTACCCGCCCGCCCTCGTCATGCGTGAGGGCGGACGGGCAGGGCCCGGGGTCAGCGGCCCGCGGGGACCGTGCGGGCGGTGCGGGGC
>NZ_JARAVO010000046.1:0-46802 GCF_033792805.1 Streptomyces sp. PA03-1a | reverse complement strand
GGCCGAGGCGCTCCAGCAGATCGCGGAGAAGAAGCGCACCCTCAACCAGCAGAAGGCGGAGGCCGCGAGCAAGCTCAACGAGCTCGACGAGACCCGCACCGAACTGGGCAAGAAGAAGAAGGAAGTCCAGGCGAAGCTGGCCGAGGCGCAGAAGCTCCTCAACTCGCTGACCTCCGCCCAGCGTGCGTCCCTCACCGCCGCGGAGAACCGGGCCAACCGCTCCAACGACCGCGTCGACCTGGGCAACGTCCCGCCGGCCTCCTCGCTCGCCGCCGCCGCCCTCGCCGCGGCCAAGACCAGGCTCAACCTGCCGTACGTCTACGGCGCGTCCGGTCCCAATGCCTTCGACTGTTCCGGCCTCACCTCCTGGGCCTACGCCCAGGCCGGCGCACACATACCGCGGCCTTCCCAGTTGCAGGCCAACGCGGGCACGCGCCTGTCGATGAGCCAGCTCGCGCCCGGCGACCTCGTCCTGTTCTACGGCGACCTGCACCACGTCGGCCTCTACGCGGGCAACGGCATGGTCCTGCACGCGCCGCGCACCGGCACGCTCGTGCGCTACGAGTCCATCAACAACATGCCGTTCCAGTTCGGTGTCCGCATCTGAGCGCCGTGCGCCGTGCGCCGAGCGCTGAGGACGCGGGCCGGGAAATCGGTCGCGTCCCGTGAGGTGAGCCGTTAGCTTCGCCTGTGAGCAGCGAGGGAACGCGACCGCGGAGGGAGCCGGACACATGGCGACAGAGGGCGCGCGGACCGGCCGACTGGGCTTGCTGCTCGACCAGTTCGACCACGCCCGGGAGATGGCCCAGGTACGGCTCGAGGGGCTCGGTGACGAGGAGTACCTGTGGGAACCGGTGCCCGGTTGCTGGTCGGTCCGTCGGCGGTGTGAGGCGACGACGCCCAGGGCGTTCGGTCCGGGGGAGTGGGTGCTCGACCTGGGTGCCCCGGACATCCCGGCGAGCGAGTACGCGGAGGTGGCCCGGCAGGCCGCGGGCGGCATGACCGTCGACAAGATCGCCGAGGACTGGAGCGTGAGCGTCGAACGGGTCGCGCAGGTCCTGGCCCACACCGGCCCGCCGGAGCCCGACCGAGTACCGTTCACGACCATCGCGTGGCGCCTGGGGCACCTGCACTTCTGTTTCGCGGGCGGATGGGAGTGGACCTTCGGCGAACGGCGGCACGAGCCCAAGCTGCTCGTCGACTTCACGCCCTCCGCAGCCGTGGCGCTCCAGCGGTTCTGGGCGGTGATCGACCGCTGGCGCGAGAGTGTCGCCACCGTCACCGACGAGCAACTCGACACGATCGGTTTCTCGCAGTACCCGTACGGCTCCGACCCCGACGAGCCGTTCGTCGCCGTGCTCGCGGGCGGCAACCTGGAACTCATCCACCACATGGCCGAGATCGCCCTGCTCCGCGACCTGTGGCAGGCGAAGGGTGCCTCCGGGGCCCTTACCAGTTGATCTTCGCCATCAGGAAGGGATCGTTCTCCGGGGCCTCCTTAGGGGCCCGCAACACCTGCTCGGCGGGCGCGCCGACCGGCACGCGCAGCGCAGGCGCGGGCTGTTCGATCGTGCCGGCCACCGCGGCGGCCACGTCCTCGGGGGTGATGAGCTCACCCCGGAGGGCGGGCAGGGCCGCGTAGAGCGGGGCGTAGGGATCGTCCTCCTTCAGGAACACCTTGGCGCGCTCCCCGCCACCGGAGGAGACGGCGCCGGGCTGCACGATGCTCACCTTGATGCCGAAGTGACCCGCCGGCGTCCTGGACGGCCTGGTCGACGCTCTCCTGATCGGTGACGTCGAGCCGCAGGCGCCGGTCGACGGGGAAGCAGGCCAGTGTCTCCGGGCGGCGTGCGGTGGCGATCACGCGATGGCCCCGAGCCGCCAGCTCGACGGCGATGGCGCGCCCGATGCCTCTGGACGCGCCGGTGATGAGTACGGACGACATGATCGACCTCCTGGTTGCGGTGGGCGATGCGCCACGGCCGGGCGGCCCGCGCGGCACGGGTGGGTCAGGAGTGTCCGACGCGGACGAGGAGCTTGCCCGTGTTCGTGCCGTCGAAGAGCCTGTGGAGGGCTGCCGGGGCCGCGGTCAGCCCCTCGATCACGTGCCCGCGGCTGCGCAGCTCGCCCCGGCGCACCCGGGGCAGGAGGCCGGCCTCGATCTCGTCGAAGCGAGCCTGGTGGTCCATGGAGATGAAGGGCTCAGACCCCACGGCGCCGCCCGCGGCGGTGACGACGACGGTCTCGCCCTTCTTCGGCCGCCCGATGTCGTGCACTCCCAGCTACTCCCCGAACGGAACCAAGCGCCTCATCCGCCATGACCTCGACGGGGGCCTCCTCGACCCCGACGGACGCTGCCAGGAATGCGGTGCGGGCGTCCCGGTCCCGGAAATCCGCATGGAGCCCGGACCGGGCTTCCAGCCTCAGGGGACCGACGACGATCCCGTCTCCAGTGCGATCAACACCCCGCGGCGGCTGCTCGAGCCCATCGTGACGGCGCGCACCACGGCCCGGGGGCGGGGGCGCGACCAGAGCGTGTGACGGCTGGGCCCCGGGCGCCGTCGAATGGCCCGTGGCGGAGAACCCTCCGCCACGGGCCGCGGCACGTCCGACGATCAACTCACCTGTGGGCAGTACCCGTTGCCGCTCCGCGCGGCCCCGCAGCGTCGCGGGTCACTTGCCGCGCTCGCGCGCGGCGCGGCGCACGCTGTGGCGTTCGGCGGGGGGCTGCTCGGCGCGGATGTCGGCGAGGAGCGCGGTGATGGCGGTCATGATGTCCTCCGTGGCGTCCTTCAGAACGCCCGGCGTGAGCTCCTTGCCGTGGTGGCGGCTGAGGTCGACCGGGGGTCCCGCCACGACGTGCACGGTCTGGCGGGGCACCAGCCACACCCGGCGGTTGCCGCGTCCCCCGCGCGCGTAAGGCGGTGCGATCCGGTGCGCGCCCCACTGGGCGACCGGGATGACGGGCGCGCCGGTCGTCAGCGCGATGCGTGCCGCACCGGTCTTGGCGGCCATCGGCCACAGCTGCGGGTCGCGGGTGACGGTGCCCTCCGGGTAGACCGCGACGCACTCTCCCTTGTTGACGGCGGCGATCGCGTCCCGGAGCGCCAGCGCGGCGTCGGCCGTTCCGCGGTGGACGGGGATCTGGCCGGTCTTGCGCAGCACCGTGCCGACGAAGGGGATGGTGAAGAGGGACGCCTTGGCCAGAAGCCGGGGCGGCCGACCGCTGTTGTACTGGAAGTGCCCGTAGGTGAGCGGGTCGAAGTACGAGATGTGGTTGACGGCGGTGATGAAACCGCCCTCGGCGGGTATGTGTTCGTGCCCGCGCCACCGGTGCCTGACGAGGACGAACAGCACGGGTTTCGCGATGGCCGCGGCCAGCCGGTACCAGAAGCCGTAGGGGTTGTGTGATCTGCCGGACACCCCGGTTCCTCCCTCACATGCGCGGCGCTGACCGGCCGCTCGTTCCTGTTTTCCCCGGTGCGTGGCAGACCGGTGGCGTGTCAGGCGTCCTCGTCGGCTCACCGTTCGCCGGGAGCGCCTGCACGTCCGACAATTTACTTGATCAGGCAAGAGCCTAATGGGTGTGTGGTGCAACGATCAACTTGCCTCCCGGCTGCCGCTCCCGGCCGTGGCCTGCCGCCTGTCGCCTGGATCGCGGCGTCAGCCGCCCGGAAGGCCGACGGCGTCCGGTGTGCGGCCGGCGAGCCAGGCGGCGATCCGCCCCTTGAACTCGCGGATGACGTAGGGGCTGTCGTCGAGCGCCATCATGGCGAAGCCGGAATGGCCCGCGTGGACGCCGAGGAACGCCGATGCCGCGCCCATTCCCATGACGTCCCAGCGTTCCAGGAGCCGGACCCGGGCCCAGACCGCCGGCGCGACGTGGCTGCCGCTGTGCTGTTTCCGCAGGGCGGCCTGGCGCGTTCGGGCGCCCTGCGGAAGCTGGACGAGGAATTCGCGGCGATGGTCGAAGAGTCCCGAGGCGACGGCGAGGTCGTACCCGTCCTCGTTGAGCCGCTCGACGAGCCGTGGGTGTCGTACGGGTGGCAGAAGCTGCCGTCCACGTCCTCGGTCGCGTATCCGTGGACGAACGGCATCGTGCCGTCCGGCACGGCGTTCGGGATCACCTCGAGGCCGGCCCGCCGCAGCGGCCGGTACACCTTGCGGTCGCGCTCCCGGATGCCCATCGGCGCCTGTTCTACCAGGCCCGCGGCGCTCCGTCACCCGACTTACCGGAGCTGACGGGCGGAGGCGGCCGGCCGGGCGGCCGGTCCACGCGCGCCGGCAACGGCCGCCTGGTCTTCTGCCGTGACGAGGGCAGCATGAACCGCTGGAACGATTGAATGCGGGGCCGGCGGCGAATGATGCGCGTCCGCCCACAGCAGGACCGCGTTCTCGGTGTCACGGCCCACCCGTGTGGTGACATGCAGGTATGGCCTTCCTCGGTGTCGACGTCGGCACATCCAGCAGCAAGGGCGTCCTGGTCGACGCATCGGGCACGGTGATCGCGACCGCCGTGCGCACGCACACCGTCTCCCGCCCGAGACCAGGACACGTCGAGATGGACCCCGATGTGTGGTGGCGGGAGTTCTGCGACATCACCCGCGACCTCCTGTCCGGCGGTACGCGCGTGGATGCGGTCGGCGTCAGCGGCATGGGCCCGTGCGTCGCTCTGGCCGACGCCGCGAACCGGCCGCTGCGTCCGGCCGTCCTGTACGGCGTGGACACGCGGGCCGTCGCGCAGATCGCCCGGCTCGACGCCGAACTCGGCCGCGGGGCCGTCCTCGACCGGTGCGGCAGCGTGCTGTCCACACAGGCGGTGGGGCCGAAGGTGGCCTGGGTGGCCGAGCACGAGCCCGAGGTGTTCCGCGCGGCACGGCGGCTGTTCATGCCGGCCTCCTTCCTCGCCCACCGGCTCACCGGCGCCTACGTGCTCGACCACCACTCGGCAAGCCAGTCGGTCCCCTTCTACGACACCCGGGCGCAGGAGTGGTACTGCCCCTGGGTGGACGCGGTGTGGCCGCACGCGGAACTGCCCGAGCTGCGCTGGCCCGGTGACCAGGCCGGCACGGTGACGGCCGGGGCGGCAGCGGCAACCGGGCTCCCGCCGGGGACACCCGTCCTGACCGGGACGATCGACGCCTGGGCCGAGGCCGTCAGCGTCGACGCGACCGGACCGGGCGACCTGATGCTCATGTACGGCACGACGATGTTCCTCATCGCCACCGTCACCGCGCAGCTGCGCGTGCCCGAACTGTGGAGCACCGTCGGCGCCTTCCCGGGCACGCGCTCCCTCGCCGCCGGGATGGCCACCTCCGGTGCGGTCACCGAGTGGCTGTGCGGCCTGTTCGGCTCACCCGGCCGCGCGGACCTGCTGGCGGAGGCCGCGGCCAGCGGCGTCGGCGCGCGCGGGCTCGCGATGCTCCCGTACTTCGCCGGTGAGCGGACGCCGATCGCCGACCCCGACGCTCGCGGGGTGATCGCCGGTCTGACCGTCGAGCACACCCGCGGCGACCTGTACCGGGCCGCGCTGGAGGCCACCGCTCACGGCGTGCGCCACAACGTCGAGGCCATGCGCCGGGCGGGCGCCGACATCGAGCGGGTCGTCGCGGTCGGCGGGGGCACGCAGGGCAGGCTCTGGACGCAGATCGTCTCCGACGTCACCGGGCTGCCCCAGGACATTCCCACCGTCACCGTCGGAGCCGCCTACGGGGCCGCCCGGCTCGCCGCCCAATGGGACGGTGGAACGGCCACCGCGACGTGGAACCCCGTCCAGGAGCAGTGCGTACCGGACCCGGCCACGGAGACTGCGTACGACAGGCTGCACAGCCTCTACCGGGGCCTGTACCCGGCGACCCGCGACACGGTCCACGCCCTCGCCCGCCTCCAGCGTGACGCCGCGGGAATCGCGGGCGCCGGGCCCGACCCCTCGGCTTCCTGACGAGCCGTCACACCCCGCTGCGGTCAGTCACGGGCGTAGGGGTCGCCGCCGAGCCAGGTCGTGCCGTCGATCAGTTCGCGGGCGGCGTCCAAGTGGCCGCTGTGACAGGCGACCTCGGTGAGCACGTGGATCAGGATGTGGCGCACGTCGGGCAGCCGCCAGTCGGGCCAGATCTCCTCGGGCCAGGCGGCAGGCGGCTGTTCGAGTGCCGTGGAAGCCAGGACGGCGTCCGCGCGCTCGACGGCCGTCCGGTAGTCGGCGAAGACCTCCTCGGCACTCATCGTCTCGGGCACGGACCAGTGTGCCTGCGCCCCCGCCGTGAGCTGCCGGGCCACAGCCGGCTCGCCCGCGATGACGCCGGGGAACCAGAAGCGTTCGACGTCCAGGGTCAGATGCCGCACCAGGGCCAGGCAGCTCCAGCCGCTGGGCAGTACGGGCCGGCGCAGATCGTCCTCCGAGAGGCCGGCGAGGATCCCGAGGACATGCTGCCGCTGCCGGTCCAGGCCGCCCTTGAGGGCGTCGAATTCGGCGGTCACCGGACGGCGCACAGTTCGGCGAGGCGTTCCAGGGTGCTTGCCATCTGGCTCTGCCACCAGGCGCGCCCGTTGACCACTTCCGTGCGCTTGTCCTCCGGCATGCGCGAACCATCGAAGATCTCGGTCACGATCGTCGCCCCGGCGCCGTTCGGGCGTAGATCGAAGATCCATCGGTGCCCCCACACCGCACCAGGCGCGGCGACGTCCGGATGCCCGCGGCCGGGTCGCGGCTCCCAGCCGATGCGGCGGTCCGGCTCGTACTCGACGACGTGGTTGTTCATTTCGTAGTCACCGTGACGCTCGTGGTGCATCCGCATCACGAAGACGTCTCCGACGCCCGAAACGGGGGCGTCGGTGGCGGCACCGCGCAGCATCCCCGAGCCGTCGAACGCAGAGTGTTGTCCCGGGTCCGCCAGGATCCGGAAGATGTCCCCCGCCGGGGTCCCGAAGAGCCGGGACACCGTCACGGTCTCGCCTGTTGTGCTCGTCATCCACGCGCCTCCGTCAGCCGCACACCGCAATCCCGACTCCGGGCGGATGCTACGCCGGGGGTACGACAACGCTGGGAGTTCCACCTTCCGGCCCGACCGGCCAGGGGAGTGATCGTGTACGCACGTTTCGCAGAGAAGGTCATCCTGATCACCGGGGCCACCTCGGGCATGGGCTGGGCGACGGCGGAGCGCGTCGCGGGCGAGGGCGCGAAGCTCGTCCTCGCGGCACGCGGCCGGGAGGTCGGTGAGGCGCTGGCGGCCGACATCAAGGCCGCCGGAGGCGAGGCGACCTTCGTACCCACCGACGTGACCGTGGAGGCCGACGTGGAGGAGGCGGTCGGGCAGGCGCTGGGCCTGTACGGCAGGCTCGACGGCGCGTTCAACAACGCGGGCGCCCCCACCGCCGACGGCAGGGTCACCGAGGTCGACAGCGGGGCCTGGCACGCGGACCTGGAGCTGAACCTCACCAGCGTCTTCTACGCCCTGAAGTACGAGATACCCGCGCTCCAGGCGAGCGGCGGGGGCGCGACCTGAAGAACGCCTCCGTCTGCGGCGTCGCCGCGTGCCCGCACATGGCCCCCTACAACGCGGCCAAGCACGGCGTCATCGGGCTCACCCAGTCGGCGGCGCCGGACGCGGCCGCGGCCGGCGTCCGGGTCAACGCCCTGGTCACCGGCGGTGTCGACACGCCCTTGTCGCGCGCTCTCGCGCAGGCCGACCCGGACCTGACGCCGGAGGACTCCTGGCGCTCGGCCGAAGCGATGCATCCGCTCGGGCGGATGGCCCGGGCGGAGGAGATCGCCGCGTTCGCGGCGTTCCTGCTGAGCGACGAGACCGGGTTCATCACCGGAGCCGCGCTCGCGATATACGGCGGGATGACCGCCCGCCTGTAGACGGTCAGTCTCCGGCCGCCGGACGCCGCCGCCGGGGCGTCGTGGCCTCGTCGAAGCGTTCGGTCTGGAGTGCGGTGATCCGCCGGAACGCGTCCTTGAAGCGTGCGTACTCCTGCTTGCCGATCTCCTCGGCGTGGCGCTCCTCGATGGCGGCCATGATGGCGTCGGACTTGCGCATCTGGTCGCGTCCCAGGGCGGTGGGCACGATCAGTTTCGCGCGCCTGTCGCTGGGGTCCGGGCGGCGCTCCACGTAGTCCAGGGCTTCGAGTTCGTCGATCAGATTGCCGATGACCTGTTTGTGGGCCCCGGACAGCCGGGACAGTTCCGTCGCCCGGCTGCCCTCTTCGTCGATGTACCCCAGCACCGCGCCGTGCTGGGGGCGCAGCTCGGGATGGCCCTGTTCGGCGAGCTTCTCGAAGAGTTCCTTCTGGACCGAGAAGAGCAGGCGTGCGGACATGATCCCGATGTCGGGATCCGTCACCTTCCGTTCACTGCGCCGCACGGCCGGCCACCCCTTTGCGTCTGGAGTCCCTCACTACGGTCGATCGTAGTGTGGCGGCCTCGCCGGGTGCCCGCTGTGCATCCGGGGCGCACCGCCCGTGTGTTCACCGCGGTGGATGACCACGCGCATGACGCCCGGCCCTCCGTCCGGCCTCCGCTCTCGCTTGCCGCCGTCCCCGGGGACACCTAAGGTGAATAGTCAAGATCAGTGACTATCAAGTTTGCTCACTAATCGTGTTCCGTGCATCACCCGTCAGGAGCTGAGGATGTCTGTGATCGAGCTGACGACGTTCGTCGTCGCACCGGACAGGACGTCGGACATGCTGTCGGCGCGCTCCGGCATGCTGTCGGCGTTCCGCAAGGACCGCAGGGGCTTCATCGGCGCACGCCTGGTGCGCGTCGCCGACGACACCTGGCTGGACGTCGTCGAATGGGCGGACGCCCTGGCCTTCGACGAGTCGCGCGCGAAGGGGGGCAACCTCCCCGAGATCGCCGCGTTCTTCGCCACGATCGACCGGCTCGTCAGCGCCGACAGCGGGGTGCGCTACGACGACGCGGCCGATGGCTCCCGAGCGGTACGGACCGTCGCCTACGGACCCGAGCCGTCCCAGGTCGGAGAGCTCTACCTCCCCGAGGGCGAGGGGCCCTTCCCCGTCGTGGTCCTGGTGCACGGCGGATGGTGGACGGCCATGTTCGACCGCCGGCAGGTCGTACCGCTGGCCGAGGACCTCGTGGCACGCGGCTACGCCGTCTGGAACGTGGAGTACCGCAGGATCGGCGAACCCGGCGGCGGGTGGCCGGGGACGTTCGACGACATGGCGGCGGCCGTGGACGCCGTCGCCCACCTCGACCCGGCGGTCGACGCGGGCCGCGTTCTGGTGGTCGGACACTCGGCGGGCGGGCACCTGGCCACATGGGTCGCGCACCGCTCCGCCCTGCCGGACGGCGTTCCCGGCGCGCATCCCCGGGTCAAGCCCGTCGCAGTGGTGTCGCTGGCCGGCGTGCTGGACCTGGTCCACGCCGACTCGGTGGCACTCGGCAACGGCATGACGGACTCCGATGCCGACGTCCCGCCCAACGCGCCGCCGCCGTCCCGCGCCGACGTGTGGCCTGCGGTGGCCGCTCAGGCCGGGGACGGCATCGCCCGGCTGCTGCTCGGAGGGAGCGTCGCGGAACACGCCGACCGGTACGCGGTCGCTTCCCCCGTCGAACTCGCCGACGGCGGGGTCCCGGTCCTGGTCGTCCACGGCTCGGCCGACGAGGTGATCCCGCCGGCCTACGCGCAGACCTACGCGCAAGCCGCCACGGCCAAGGGAGCGGACGTCACACTCGCGATCTCACCCGGAGCGGACCACTTCGACGTGATCGACCCGGACGGGCACGCCTGGGGCGTGGCCCGTACCTGGCTGGACGAGCGGCTGCGGCAGCAGACCGGCGAGTAGCCGAGGCGGCACGCGTCATCCCGGTGCCGGGGCCGATGGCGGTCCCGGCGCCGGGACAAGGCACGCGGCGCTACGCGCCGTACGCGGCGGAGATCTGCCCGACGAGCACGGCGAACGGCATGTCGAGGGCCGCGTACACCTCGGCGGCCTTGGCCGAGGCGTTGTCGCCGAGGATCTCGACCATCAGCGTGGCGTAGTCGCTGACGATGACACCCGCCTGCTGGAGCCGGATGAGGCCGGCCTCCCGCTTGGCGCCGGAGAACGTCCCGGACGCGTCGAGCGCGACGTAGGTGTCGTAGCCCTCCGCGGCGGCCGCGATGGCGGGCAGCGTCGCGCACACCTCCAATGAGATGCCCGAGAAGATGAGCTTGCCGCGTCCGGTGGACGTGATGCGCTCACGTACCCGGTCGTCGTGCCAGGCGTTGACCGTGCTGCGGTCGATGACCTTGGCCCCGTCGGGCAGCACTTCGGCCAGTTCGCCGATCAGCGGACCCCACAGGCTGTCCGCGGACGAGGTGACGAGGAGCGATGTGTCGCGTCGTCGTGTGTCGTGTCGTGGGCCTGCGGCCGCCGGGAACCTGGGCCGCTACCGGGGCGGGCGTTCGTCCAGGAGCCGGGCGACGGACTCGGCGTCCTCGGCTTCGACCTTGGCCGCCTCCTGGAACACCCGCTCCAGGCTGGCCTGAGGGATGACCACGGCTCCCGCCGCGTCGGCGAAGACGTAATCACCGGGAGTGATGCACACCCCCGCGACTTCGACGGCGACGCCGGCCGCGTACGGCATGACGACGTCGCCGCCCCAGCGTGTCGCCTCGCCCCGGCACCATGACGCGAAGCCGTGGTCGCGCAGTTGGGCGAAGTCCCGCAGCCTGCCGTCCGCCAGCACACCGGCGAGCTGGTGACGCTTGACCCGGGACAGTTTCGTGCCGCCACCGTGCGAGACGTCCGGGTACCCGCCGCTGGACAGCACGAGGACCTTCCCGGCCGGGTCGTCGCCGACCGCCTGGTCGAAGAGTTCACCGAAGCCGGTCCCGGCCTGTGGCAGATCGTCGCGGTAGGGCAGGTACGCGATGGTGGCGGCCGGACCGAACAGCGTCCTGGAGGCAACGGGGCTCGACAGGGCGAGGATGTGCGCGCGATGGCTGTGGACGCGGCCCATCGCGTCCACCAGCGTGGCGCAGCCCAGCCGTGCCGCCCTGGCCGCGTAATCCGCGTCGTCATGGCTGCTCATGCTTCTCCTCCGAGCGTGCCGCGGCGGTGCCGACCGCAACCGACGTCCTAGCTCGACGGATCGTCGACCTTGATCGCATCCCCCGTGTTGCCGATGAAGACGACCAGCAACTGCGCGGGCTCCGTTCGGCTGGCGTTCTCCGACAGCACGTGGTGGGCGCCCGGCGGCTCGACCCAGTACTCACCCTTGCGGTAGGTGTGAACCGGCTCTCCGGCGAGCTGGCTGCGCACCGTGCCCTTGAGGACGTAGGCGTAGACGAAGGCATCCCCGTGCCGATGCGGGGGCGTGCTCCCATCGGGCGGGTAGTCGACGACCGCCGAGGTGAACGTCTTGCCCTTGACGTTCGGGAGAGCCTGCTCGAGCAGGACGGACAGCTTGTCGGTCGGCCGCATGGACGTTGCCGGAGCGACGACGGCGGCCGGCGCCTCGCCGGCGCCGTCCTTCGCCGCGGGGGCGCATGCGGCGACAGCCGCCATGGTGAGGCCGAAAGCGAGAATGCCACGACGGAACGCCATCGGGGTCATGGCGGCTCTCCTATTCCTGTTCGAATTCTGCGATGTGCGGCGCGCAATACGAAGGGCTCCGGAATGCGAATCCGCTGCGGCAGCCGGCCCATCGAGGATCCTAAAGCGGAATCGGCTCCTCCGCCTGGTCTGCTGTCGAATGCCGATCGGGTGGAATCCGGCCCGCGCGAAATGGCTCAAGCCCCCGGGAGCGGCCCCGGGGGCTTGAGCGCGGCCATCCTCGCTGTCCGGCGTCAGACGGTGCTGACCACCTCGTCGTAGGCCAGTCGCGGGCTGCGCGCGAACCACGCGTCCGTGCCCGGGTTGCCGATGTTGACGACGGCGAGGACGGAGTGGTCGCCGTCGGGGAAGAACTCCTTGTTGATCGCGTCGGCGTCGAAGCCGGTCATCGGGCCGGCGGCGAGCCCGGCGGCGCGGACGCCGACGATGAAGTAGCCCACCTGCAGGGCGGCGTTCAGGGCGGCCGACCGCTCGCGGACCGCGCGCTCGGCGAAGAACACGTCCTTGGCCTGCGGGAAGTGCGGGAAGACGGCGGGCAGTTCCTGGTGGAACTCGTTGTCGGCGGCGAGCAGGGCGACCAGCGGCGCGGTCGCGGTCTTCTTCTTGTTGCCCTCGGCCAGGTGCTGCACAAGGCGTGCGCGGGCGTCCTCGGAGCGGACCAGGATCACCCTCAGCGGCTGCTGGTTCATGGAGGTCGGGCCGTACTTGACCAGGTCGTAGATGTCCTGGACCTGCTCGTCGGTGACCGGGGCGTCGGTGAAGGTATTGGCGGTGCGGGCCTCACGGAAGAGCAGGTCCTGTGCGGCGGGGTCGAGTACGAGCGTCATGGCGGTTCCTCGGGTCGGTACGGTCGGTACGGTCGGTCCGGGTGACGGGGGTGAGGGGCGCCGTACGGTCCTGGCCCACCAGAACTGGGCGCCCGCGCCGAGCAGGTACACGCCGGTGGCGGTGGCCCCCACCAGGCCCCACAGCAGGGGGCCGGACAGGACGTGCGCCAGCAGTGCGCTGAGCACGGCGCCGAGGGCGACCGTGGCCAGGTGCAGTGCGGCCCAGACGGGGCCGGCCGGTGGTGCCGTGCGCGCCAGGGGACGCCCGAGGCCGCCGTGGGCGGCGGCCCCCACCGCGACGTAGGTGAGCGTGGCGCCGGTGAGCAGCGCCAGCACCTCCGCGGCGGACGGTGCGTCCCGTGCGGACGCGGTCACGGCGGTGGCCGTCCACAGGGCCAGGGTGTAGCCGTGGGGTGCCGCGCCGGCCGCCACGATGCCCTGGAGAGAGCCGCGGTATCCGCGCGCGGTCGTCATGGTCCCTCACTCCCGGAACTGAGTGGGGCGGCCACCGGACCGGAGGCCTGCCCCGCCACCAGCATCGGGAGGAGGGCCATGGGCGGGCATCGCCCATTCAAGGGATCTTGGCGGCCCGCGCGGTGAGGCCGCGATCAGGCCGCGATCAGGCCGCGGTCAGGCGGCGGTCAGGCGGCGGTCAGGCGGCGGTCAGGTCCGGTCGGCGCCCGCGCCGGTCCGTTCCACCGCCAACCGGGTCAGTTCCACGCGGGTGTTGATGCCGAGCTTGGTGAAGACGTGCTTCAGGTGGGTGTTGACCGTGTGGACGGACAGGTAGAGGCGGTCGGCGATGGCCCGGTTCGTGAGTCCCTCCGCGACGAGGGGCACCACCTTCAGCTCGGACTCGGTCAGGCTGTCCCAGCCGGAGGTGGCGGCCGCGCGGCGGGTCATACCGGAGGCGCGTACGCCGAGGTCCCGCAGGAGGCGGCGGACGCGCTCGCTGTCGTGGAGGGCCCCGGTCGCGGCGGCGAGCCGCGCGGCCTCCTCCAGCGACGCGACCGCCGCATCGGTACGGCCGTGCGCGGCCAGGAGGGTGCCCAGGTCCTCGTGGGCCGCGGCCAACGCCGGGAGGCGGCCCCCGAGACGGTGATCTGCGACGGCTGCCTGCAGTGCCGCGGCGTCGTCGAGAAGGAGCCCGTCGATGTGGTCCCGTACGGCCAGGACGACGTCCTGACCGCCGTTCTCCTCGGCCACGGCGCGCACGACCGTGGCCACCGCCTCGGCCGTCGCCCGGTCGCCACCGCGCAGTGCCGTACGCGCCAGGGCCGGCCAATGGCCGGGGGGCAGACAGAGCAGCCAGGCCGTACGGTCACCCGTGTGGAAGAAGGCGCCGAGTGCCTCGGCCGCCGCCGCGCCATGGCCCTGGGCCTGCAGGAGGCGGGCGTGGGCGAGCGCCGTCCACGGGCCGTACGGGGTGCCGTCGGGTGCGGCCGCGGTCGCGGCCCGCAGATGCGCACCGGCCTGGGCGAGGTCACCGCGCGCGGTGTCGACCAGGGCCAGGACGGCGCGGACCAGGGGCACCGCGCGGGCCGTCTCCAGCTCCGCGGCTACGGTGAGGCAGGCTTCGGCCTCCACGGCCGCGTCGTCCAGGGCACCGCCTTCCAGCAGGGCGATGGCCCGGCAGGCGTGCCAGTGGGGCAGTGACCAGCCCAGGCCGAGGGATTCGGCAGAGCGCTGGCCCTCGCGCAGTACCCGCGGGGCGTCCTCCAGCCAGTCGGTGGACAGCATGACGATGGCCAGCCACAGGGCCGGGATGCGGGGCGGCCGCAACCGCAGGCCGTCGGCGGTCGTGGCGGCCCGTCCGGAGGCGTTCTCGGCGAGTTCGAGGGCGCGGTCCAGGTGGCCGCGGTAGAAGGCGGTCTGCGACTGGAAGACCATGGCGCTGACGACGACGGCCGGGTCGGCGCTGCGGTACGCCGCCTCGACCAGCCCGGTGTCCGTCTCCTCCGCGGCCGCGATCTCGCGGCGGTGGATGTGGGCGGTCGCCTTGGCCTTGAGCAGCCGGACGCGCAGGTCCTGCGGGAGGTCGGGCAGCTCCAGGGCCCGCCGCAGATGGCTCATCGCGGCCGCGTCGTCGCCCGCCGCCTGGTGGATCTCGCCGCCGACCAGCCGGAGTGCGGCCTCCTGGGCGGGTTGCAGCCCGTCGGAGATGGTGGCGTCGACCAGTTCGAGGGCCTCGTTGACCCGCCGGGTCCAGCCGAGCAGTTCGGCCGCGTGGGTGAGCAGTTCGACGCGCCGCGGGTCGTGGGCCGGCAGCAGGTCCGCCGCCTGGCGTGCGAGGTCGGCGGCGGATCCGGGGACGGTCCGCGACAGCTCCCGGACGGCGGTGGTCAGGGTGTGCACGGACGCGTCGTCGATGGTGCCGCCGGCGAGGACGAGGTGCCAGGCGATCTCCGCCCGGTCGCCGCTGCCGTCGCGCAGGGCGTCGGCGGCCTCCCGGTGCAGGGCCACGCGCACGGGCAGCGGGAGGTCGTCGTGGACGGCCTGCCGGATCAGGTCGTGCCGGAAGGCGAACCGGCGGCCCGCGCTGACCAGCAGTTGTGCGCCCAGGACGCTGTCCACGGCGGACAGCAGCCCGCCGACGGGCCTGCCGAGCATCCGGGCGACGACGCCGAGGTCGAACGCGCGGCCCAGCACCGAGCCGATCTGCAGCAGATGCCGTGCGTCCTCGGGCAGCCGGTCCAGCCGCTCCCGGACGCTCCGCCGGAATCCGGCGGGCATCTCCTGGGTCAGGGGGGTCGCGGTGCCGCCGTGGATGCCGACGGCGTCGGCGTCGCGCAGCGAGCGCAGGAGTTCGATCGCCAGGAAGGGGTTGCCCGCGCTGCCGTCCAGCAGCCGGGACAGGGCGGGGGTGGGCGCCGCCCCGAGGACGTCCGCCGCCAGCTGCCGCAGCGCCGCGGGCGGGAGCGGCCCGAGGGTCAGCCCGCGCGCCCCCCGGTCGCGCAGCGTACGGCTCATCCGGGTGACGTCGGACCGCTCGGTGCCGGAACGTACGGCGATCACCCACAGGACCCGGGAGGCCGCCAGCCGCCCGGGCAGCGTCCGCAGGGCGAACAAGGTGGCCGGGTCCGCCCATTGCGCGTCGTCGACGAGGACCGCCACCGGGGCGCGCTGGGCGCGGTCCTCCAGGGCGTCGGTGATGCCGTCCAGCAGCCACAGCCGCCGGTCGCCGGTGGCCTCGGGGGCCCGGCCGGCGCCGGCGGCGGGGCCGTGCACCGCGGCGTGCAGCGCGGCCAGCGGGGCGTATTGGTCGAGCTCGTCGGCCCGTACCCACAGGACGTCGAACCCGGCCGCGCCCGCCAGCTCTCCCAGGCGGGTCAGCAGTCCGCTCTTGCCGGTGCCGGACGCGCCCTCCACGAGGACGCACGCGCCCTCCCCGCGGAGCACCCCGTCAAGGGCCGCGCGCAGGGCGGCGATCTCGTCGTCGCGGCCCCTCAGGCGGGGGGAGTGCGTCGTCCGGGAGACCGCATCGTGCATGCCGCAATCGTGCCGCACGGGACCGGGCCTCCTCAATGCCGGAGGGCCTGTGACCGGCGGTTTCACCCGGGGTGATGTGCCGCGGCGGGGCGCGCTCTCACCCCGTCGGGGCGCAGGCTGCGTTCCGTCCAGATCCCGTGTCCCGGAAAGGAGCACGACGTGCGTACAGGCAAGGAATACCTGGCGGCACTCGACGACGGCCGGAAGGTGTGGGTGGGTGACGAGCTCGTCGACAACGTCGCCACGCACCCGAAGACCAGGGCGTACGCCCGGCGGATCGCCGAGTTCTACGACCTGCACCACCGCCCGGACCTCCAGGACGTCATGACGTTCGTGGACGAGGACGGGGTCCGCCGGTCCATGACGTGGTTCCAGCACCGCAGCAAGGACGACCTGAAGCGCAAGCGGCGCTACATCGAGACCGTGCTGCACGAGCTGGGCGGCGGCGCCACCCCGCGCACCCCCGACGTCAACAACTACGTCCTGCTGACCTACGTCGACGACCCCGAGCCCTGGAGCAGCCAGGCGGTGGGGACCGACGGCCGGGACCTCACCGCGGGGATCCTCGACTTCTGGCGGCAGGCGCGGGACGGCGACCTCAACACGACGCCGGCGTTCGTGGACCCGCAGACCGACCGTTCCCGGGAGTCCGCGCAGGCGGAATCGCCCGCGCTGAAGGTCGTGGCCACCTCCGACGAGGGCATCACCGTGCGGGGCGTCAAGGCCATCGGCACGGGCGCGGCCTTCGGCGACTGGATCCACATCGGCGTGTTCTACCGCCCGGGCATCCAGCCGGAGCAGGTCATCTTCGGCGCGGTCCCGCCCAACGCGCCCGGCGTCACCATCATCTGCCGGGAGAGCAACGTCCGCGACGGCGAGGACGTCGAGCACCCGCTCGCCTCGCAGGGCGACGAGCTCGACAGCGTCATCCTCTTCGAGGACGTGCTGATCCCCTGGGACCGGGTGTTCCACATCGGCAACCCCCAGCACGCCGCGCTGTACCCGCAGCGCGTCTTCGACTGGCTGCACTACCAGGCGCTCGTGCGGCAGATGGTGCGCGCCGAGCTGATGCTCGGACTGACCCTGCTGATCACCGAGCACATCGGCACCTACCAACTGCCCCCGGTGCAGGCGCGCATCTCGCAGTTCGCCGGGTTCCACCAGACGCTGAAGGCCCATGTGCTCGCCTGCGAGGACGAGGGCTTCACCACCCCGGGCGGCCTGTACAAGCCGAACGTCCTGATGTTCGACTACGGCAGGGCGTACTACCTGGAGAACATCGCCCGCATGGTCAACGAGGTGATCGACCTGGCCGGGCGCGCCTCGCTGATCTTCCCCACCGAGGGGCAGTGGCAGCGCCCGGAGCTGCGGCCCTGGCTGGAGGCACTGCAGACCGGCCCGGTCGGCAGGCCGCACGACCGGCTGAAGATCAGCCGGGTGATCCGCGACCTGTTCCTGTCCGACTGGGGCGACCGCATCAGCACCTTCGAGAACTTCAACGGCACGCCGCTGCTGGCGATCCGCACGCTCACCATGAAGCGCGCCGAGCTGTCCCCGAGCGGGCCCATCGCCGACCTCGCCCGGAAGGTGTGCGGCATCGACGGTCCCGCGGAGGAGAAGGACACCGCGTACACGGCCCAGGCGGACTACGCCCGCCGGCAGGACGCCTCGTAGGAGGTGCCGGGCCCGGGATGCAGCACGCCGCACTCCCGGGCCCGGGCCACCGCGCCGCTGCGGCTGTGCGCGTCGAGCTTCCGGAACAGGGAACTGACCTGGGTCTTCACGGTGTTGCGGGACACGTGCAGCTCGGCGGCGATCTCCCGCAGCGTCAGCGGACCGCACAAGGCGCGCAGGATCCGGCGTTCCCCGGGGGACAGGTCCTGCGCTCGCGGTACTGCACCTGCACCTGCTGCTGCGGGCCCGGGCCGTGCCGTGCCAAGGCGCGCGAGCAGACCGCCCAGCACCTCAGGAACGGCACCGCCCTCCTCGGGCACGGACACGGGGACGGCGCCGCGAACGCCGCGCGGCAGACCCGAGGCGACGACACCGGCCAGCGCCCACAAGTGCGGCTCGCCGCCGTGGACGGTCGCCGTCATCGCCCGCGCCGCGCCGGACAGGGCCTCGGCGGCGTCGGTACGGGCGAGGTCCTCCAACAGCAGTCCCGCATGGCACAGATGGGCGGGCGCCGCGGCGAAGTGGCCGGTCAGACCCTCGGCACGGGCCGTGTCCAGCGCCTGCTCCACCAAGGTGCGCGCCCGTTCCCGGTTCCCGTCCAGATACGCGCACAGGGCCCGCGAGCCCAGGGCGCGGACGAGGACCAGCGAGTGCCGGGCGCCGTGCGCGTCGCGGACCGCCTCGGCCAGGTGGGCGTCCGCCTCCTGCGTACGCCCCTGCCACAGCAGCGCGGTGCCCTGGGCGACGCAGGCCAGCGCCCGCCAGGCGGTCAGCGCGGCGGGACGGCGGACATCCGCCCCGTCGAGCCGGACCTGGGCGGCGCTCTCCCCCCGCAGACAGCGGACGAGAGCCTGGGCAACGGCCGCCGCCTGCGCCACCGTTCCCCCTTCCCCCACGGTGCCCGGCCCGCACGGCCGGGCCTTCGCCACGTCGAGCCACCGCTCCGCCGCCTCGGGATCGCCCTCGCACAGCGCCGTCATCGCCGCCACGACACACAGCCGGGCGTCGGCGCGGACCGCGCGGGCCGGCAGCATGCGCAGCCACCGTGCGACGTCCGCGGTCCGGCCCGCGGCCAGGGTCTCCTCCCAGGCCTGAAGGACGGCCGTCAGCGCGCCCGGGATGTCGCCGGCCTCCACGAAGTGCCGTACGGCGGGCGTCGTCCGACGCCGCTCGCCGTACCAGTGCCCGGCCGCGTGGTGCAGCGCCGCGGCCCCACCTGGCTGCTCGGTGGCCAGGACCCCGGCCAGCAGTGCGCGCAACGCCGGGTGGTGCCGGTAGGCCCCCGGAGCCGTACCCGAGGGCACGAGCAGTTGCACGGTCCGCGCGAGGTCGCGCAGCAGCACTCCGGCGCGGTCGCTGCCCGTGACGGCACGACAGGACTCCGGGCTCAGTTCGTCCAGGACGCTGGTGCGCAGCAGGAAGGCGCGCTGCTCGGTGGTGAGCCGGTCCAGGACCTCGGTGCCGAGGTAGTCGGCGACCGCGCGGGCGCCGTCGACGGCAGGCCCGCCGGGACGGGCACCGGCCGCGTCCCCGGCGCGCGTGCGCCCCAGCATGCACAGGCCCGCCGCCCATCCCTCGGTCAGGTGGTACAGCTCGCGCACCCTCCGCTCGTCCACCGGGCCGGCGGAGCGGCACGCCAGCAGGGCGGCCGCCTCGTCAGGGGTGAAACGCAGCTCGTCCGCCGTGAGGTCGGCGGCGAGCCCCCGGGCGCGCAGCGCCGGCACCGGCGCCCCGGGGAGGTGGCGGGTGGCCAGCACGGCCCGCATGCCCGCGGGAAGCGCGGTCAGGAAGTCCCCCAGGCAGCGCAGGGCCGCCTGGTCGGTGAGCCACTCCACCCCGTCCAGCACCAGGGTGAGCGGCGATCCGCCCGCCGGCGCAGCCAGGATGCGGGGCAGCAGGTCCTCGACCCAGGCCTCCAGCGTCCATGCCCCGGCGGGCGGGGGAGTGGGCAGCCCCGGCCGGAACGGGCGCAGCGCAGCGAGGACCCCGGCCCACAGCCGCGCCGGGGTGTTGTCGTACGCGTCCAGCTCCAGCCACGCCACCTGGCCGTCACGGGCCTGGAGGGCACGGGCCCAGTCGGCGAGCAGCACGCTCTTCCCGGCGCCCGGCGGCGCCGAGACGACGACCACGGGCTCCACCGCGGCGTCCAGACGACGCAGCAGCCGCGGCCGCGGCACGAACTGCCGTGGCCGCGCGGGCGGGTGGAGCTTGTACTCGGCAATGGTGTTCACCAGGTTCCTCCGAGGATGCCCCGTCCTGCGGACCGGCGAGGCATCGGTCCCCTGCGGAGCAGGGCAGGAAACGAGGTATCGCGCCCAGGGCGAAAGACCGGCGGGTAGTGCGTGTGTCGTGCTGAGCGAGAACCAGGCCAGCGCGACGGCGCGTTGCGAGAACCAAGCACGAGCCACCTCAGCTTTGGCATACACAACCGGGCGGGTTCCGTCCCGGCTGGTGTTGAGGGAGTAAGACCTTGCGGGTCGCTGACCCGCGGGGCTTCCTGAGCCAGGAATCCCCTTGCGTCAGCACGGGGAGGGTTCAAGGAGCCTCCCACCGGGCCGTAGGGGCCCCGGTGCCCGGCGGGCACGACACGGCACCGGGCACCGGGGGGACTGTCACGACAGGGCCTAGCTCAGGACGCCGAAGCCGCCCGCGAAGTACAGCAGCGGACGGGCCTGCGCCTTGTGCTCGAAGTGCCGGACGTCGCCGACGAAGATGGTGTGGTCGCCGCCGGGCAGCGCCTGGGAGACGTCGCAGACCATCCTGGCGATCGCGTCCTTGAGCACCGGCACGCCGTGGTCCTCGTCGACGCTCACGCCCGCGAAGCGGTCCTTCACCGGAGCGGAGAAGGTGCGGGCCAGGTGCTCGCAGTCCTCGCCCAGGACGTTGACGGCGAAACGGCCGTGCTCGGAGATCGCGGTGCGGGTGAACAGGTGGTTGCCGATGCACACGATCAGCTGCAGCGGGTCCAGCGACAGTGCGGAGACCGCACTGGCCGTCATGCCCACGGGGGCGCTTGCGGTCCGGGTGGTGATGACGCTGACCCCGGTGGCCAGGCGTCCCATCGTGGCGCGGAAGGCGACGGTCATGTCGAGGGTTTCAGTCATGGGAGACCTCCGGGAAGGAGTGTGCCGAGCCCTGGTGGACGTGGTGAACTGTGCGCCGCCGCCTGTTAATAGGAGGGAAACCGCACTGTGGCCGGGGGTTCACGGCTCATCGGCGCAGCCGCTCGACCAGGCGTCTCATCTCTTCCGACGGGCGCACGCCGAGATCGGCCATGGCCCGCAGGTAACCCCGGTACAGCTCGATGAGTTCGTCGTCGTCCCCGGCCGCCTCGGCGCCGGCCAGCGCCAGCCGCCAGGCCTGCTCGCGGTACGGATCACGTTCCAGCGCCGCTCCCGCCAGCTCCCGTGTCTCACGGATCCGGCCCAGGCGCAGGGCGACGGCGCCGGCGTCGACCTGCGCCTGGATGAGCGCGGCCGCCAGTTCCTCGCGCCGGGCGTCCAGCCACGGCGTGGACACGCCCTCGAAGTACGGGCCGCGCCCCGCGGTCCGCAGTGCCTGCAGGAGGGTGTGGAGCCGGTGCTCGCCGTCCTGCCTGCCGGCCTCGGCCAGCAGCCGCCGGAAGGCTCCCGAGGAGCCCGTCGCGGACGCCTCGGGCGTCAGCCGGTAGACGTCGCCGTCCTGCAGGAGCGCCAGCCCATCCGGCAGCACCTCCCGCAGCCGGTACACCGCCTGCCTCAGGTAACTGCGCCCCGCGGCGTCGCTCCGGCCGGGGAACAGGGCGCTCAGCAAGATAGGGCGCCGCGCGGTCGCGGCGGGCCTGGCCAGCAGGAACGCCAGCAGTTCGGTGCTCTTGGCCAGACGCGGCTGGGCCTCCCGCCCGTCCGCGGACAGCCGGACCGCCCCAAACTCCTCGAGGACCAGACGCGGTGCGACGGGAGCACTGAGCGCCGGGCCGGAGGACCGCGCCGCCACCAACTCGTGCCAGGGTGAGGAGTGCGAGGGCTCGGCGTCGGCCCTGCGCACGGCGACCGCCGGCATGTCGTCCAGCGCCTGCAGCAGCAGATGACGGCCGCCCTGGGCGGCGGACACCCCCAGGGCCAGGTCGGCCGCGGCGTCCGCGGCCTCCACGTCACCGGCCCGCCACATCGCCTCGCTCAAGTAGACGGCCGCGGTCGGCAGTTCCAGCAGCCGGTCGCCCGCGGTCATGGCGGCGACCGCGTCGGCCAGCGGGCGGACCGCCTCCTGGTCCCGGCCCGCCAGGAGCAGTTGCAGGCCGCGCCACGTGCCGGACAGTTCCCCGGTGAAGGCGTAGCGGGCGCTGCCCCGAAGTCCGGCCGCGGTCAGCGCCCGGGCGGCCCGCGCCAGGTCGCGGTCGAGCCGCAGCGCCAGTTTGGCCTCCAGCAGCAGGCTGAGGATCTCGTACACGCGTGAGCCGGTCGCGGCGATGGCCGGGCGTCCGGCCGCCAGCGCGGCCCAGGCCTCCTCGCGCCGGCCGAGGTCGGCCATCAGCTCCACGTCGTCGATGGCGGTCAGCCACACCGGCCGGGGTCCGTCCCCGAGGGACGCGTACATCTCGCCGGCCTGGGAGATGCGGCCGGTCGCGCGGAGCGCGGCGACGGTCCACGGGGCGCCGGTCGCCCGGCGCCAGGCACCGGGCGGGGCGGGATCGTCCTGGAGCTCGGCGAGCCGTCCGCCCATGTAGGCGATCCGCATCAGCATGACCTCGACCGGGCCCGCGGCGTCGGCCCGCAGGTCCGGGAGCGGGGTGAGGGGGCCGCCGTCCGCCAGCGACATCAGCGCGGCGGCGATGTCGCGGTGGCGGCCGGGGGGCATCACCTGCAGCATCCGCCGGGCCTCTTCGAGCCTGCCCGCGTGCCAGAAGCACCACACCAGCAGCGTCAGGTCCTCGCTGCCGCCGGGCTGGTCGGGCAGCCGGCCCCACCAGGACCGTCCGTGGTGGTCGGCCAGCCGCAGCCCGCGCCAGCACTGCTCACGGCCGAACGCGACGCGCAGCGCGGCGGACGCGATCCCCGGGGCGGGCGGCCCGGGCACCGGCCGCATCCGGTCGAGCCAGCTCTCCGCCGTGGCCAGGTCCAGCCGCTCCAGGATGCCGGGCAGGACCTGTTCTGCGGCGCGCCGGGCCGCCGCCGACTCCCCGGCCATCAGCAGCTCGGTGACGGCGTCCTCGTGACGGCCCGCCGTCTCCAGCAACGCGGCGTGCCGGCGTCTCAGCTCGCGCCGGGCGCCCTCCTCCATGGCGTCGGCGCGTTTGCGCAGGTACTGACGGAACCGTGGCAGCGCCCGCATGGTGCCGTCGCGGGACCAGGTCAGCGGCAGCCGGCGGTGGCGCAGGGAGGCCATGACCCGGTCCGTCCCGTACAGCCCCAGCGCGTTGGCGGACTCGGCGGTCACCTCGTCCAGCACGCTGGTCGCCACGAGCAGTGCCGTCTCGTCCTCGGTGAGTTGCCGCAGCAGGTCGGCGGAGAGCAGGTCGAGCCTGCCCGCCGCGGCCGCGGGGTCCGTGGCCCACCAGTCGTGCAGGACCCCGGTGACCCAGCCCCCGGTGGCCCGCACCCGCAACTGCGCCTGGCCGTCCTGCCCGGTGGGTCGCAGGGCGCGGGCCGCCTCGGAGACGTCGAAGGCGAGGTCGGTGTCGTCGAGGAACGCCACGCGATGGACGTCTGCGAGCCCTCCGATGCCCTGGGGCGGCTCCGTGCGCGTGACGAGCACCAGCCGGAGCCCCCGCGGCGGTTCCACGACGAGTGCGGTGAGCGCCTCCTCGGCCATGGCCCGCCCTGCGACGTGCTCCAGCCCGTCGACCACGAGCAAGGGCGGCCCCGCGCCGCCGGCGGACACGGCCTCCGTCAGACGGCCGCGGAGGACCTCACCGGCGCCGTCCCCGGTGGGGAGGCCGCCCAGGGGTATCCAGGCGGCCGGGCCCGGCAGGGCCCGTGCCGCCTGGAGCACCGCGGTGGTCTTGCCCGACCCGGCGGAGGCCGCGACGACCAGCACCGGATGTCCCGCCAGCGCCTGAAGGACACGGCGGGTCACCCGCGGCCGGGGCACGACGTGCGCCGGCAGGTCCGGCAGGGCCGGGCGCCGCCCGTCAGGAAGGCCGGGGGTCATGAGCCGACCGTCCCGGCTCGAGCACGAAGGTGTGACGGAGCAGGGTGTACGGCTGGTCGGTCCGCGTGCCGTACGGACCGGTGCCGGCCGGGTGGTTCGCGTACTGCGTCACCAGCGACTGCTTGACGCCGAAGACCGGGTCCTGGTCGAGGTACAGGTCGTCGGAGGGGAACAGCATCGTGGTCACGCGCTGGAACCCCTCGGCGGCGATCATGACGTGCAGATGCGCCGGCCGCATCACGGACCGGCCGGTGGCCCGCATCATCTCGCCCACCGGACCGTCGTCGGGGATGGGGTAGCTCGACGGGCGGATCGAGCGGAAGCGGAAGCGCCCCTCGCCGTCGGTGCGCAGCAGGGCCCGCATGGCCGGGTCGGACAGGCCGGGGACGTCCACGTCGTAGTGGCCGTCCGCGTCGCTGTGCCAGACGTCGATCCCGGCGTTCGCGACCGGCGCGCCGTGGTCGTCGGTCACCACCCCCTCGAAGAACAAGGGCGTGCCCGGCAGCCCCTCGGAGATGTCGGCGCCGTCGGCCGCCTGCGGGCGGTCGTCACGGAAGAAGGGACCGAGGACGCTGTTCTGCGTCGATCCCTCCGCCCGCCGGTTGCCGAGCGCGTCGACCAGCATCGTGATCCCCAGCACGTCGGACAGCAGGATGAACTCCTGCCGCGTGGGGGTGCACTTCTGCCCCGTACGCGTGAGGAAGTCCACGCCGCGCGCCCACTCCTGCTCGGTCAGACCGGTCTCACGGACGAAGTCGTGCGCATGCCTGACCAGGCACTCGAGGATCTCGGCGAGGCGGTCGTCCTTCGCGTCGCGGACCGTGGCGACGACGGCCTCGGTGATGGTGGAATCGGTGAGGTCACGCATGACGGGCTCCCGTCGGGTCGGAGGAATGGTCGTCGGCGGCCCGGTGGGGCGGTTCGCCCGCCCAGGCCCGTTGCAGGAGGTCGCGTACGGCGTCCCGCCGTACCGGGCGCGGGTTCCAGTAGCCGTCCCGGACGATCAGGTCGGCGGCCTCGCCGATGCCCGACTCGGGCATGCCGAGGTCACGCAGCGCCCGGGGCGCGCCGATGTCGCCCGCGAAGTCGAAGACCGCCGTCGCGGGATCGAGGTCGGCGCCGGGCAGCGCCCGGCCGATCCGGGCCATGGCCGCCTCGGCCGCCGGGGCGTTGTACGCGATGACGTGGGGCAGCACGACGGCGTGGGTCTCCGCGTGCGGCAGACCGAAGGAGCCGCCCAGGACATGGCACACCTTGTGGTGCAGGGCCATGCCGACGGTGCCCAGACAGGTCCCTGCCAGCCACGCCCCGTACAGCGCGGCGGCGCGCGCCTCGGTGTCCGCGGGATCCCGAAGGATCGCCGGCAGGGCCGTGGCCAGGGCGTCCAGGGCCTCACCGGCGGTGAGGAAGGCGAGCGGGTCGCCGTCCTGGGCGTACAGCGCCTCCACGGCGTGCGCCATGGCGTTGAGCCCGCTGACCGCGGCGACGTGCGGGGGCAGGGTCAAGGTGAGGTCGACGTCGTACACGACCGTGTCGAGCAGGATCTCCGGCAGCCGCCGGGTGGTCTTCACACCACCCTGGGTCTCGCCCAGGATCGGGGTCATCTCCGAACCCGCGTAGGTGGTGGGAAGGGCGAGCTGCGGCAGCCCGGTGCGCAGCGCGACGGCCTTGCCGAGGCCGATGGTCGAGCCGCCGCCCACGGCGAGCAGGCAGTCCGCGCCGGCCGCGCGGGCCGCGTCGACCGCCTTCTCGGTGACGGGCACGGGCGTGTGCGCGGCCGCCTGGCCGAACACCCCGGCGGCGAGCGGGCCGAGGAGCTCGCTCACCTCCCGGGCCTGGTCGGTCTGCCCGGGGGTGCACAGCACGAGGGCCCGGCCGCGCCCCAGCGCCCTGACCTCGTCGGCGAGCCCCTTGCGCGTTCCGCTGCCGAAGACCACTTTCGTGATCTGTCCTCTATGCACGAACGACTTCATAGTTGCCCCTTGCACATTCTTTACCGGAAATGGAGTCTCATCGGCCGCGCGGTGATGCGTCAATGAATGTTTCGCGCGATCGCGCGCGCACGGCGCCGATTACCCCATTCACGCGACGAACGGCCGGCTCCCTGGATCCGGGGACAGGAACGGATATCACCCATACTGGTGATGCGCGCGGCGTGCGGGCCGCCCACGGAGGAGGGCAGCGGAAACACCACCGTGGGTACGGGCGACGGAAAGGCCCCGGCTCCGTCAGCGGCCCCAACGGGCCCTCGTTCCCGCTCCCTTGCGCGCCTCGGCTGCGGACGGGGCGCCTACGGGGTGTGTGCCGTGTTCCGCATGCGGGCGGCGTCCCGGCTCGGGGGAGCGCCGAACTGGCGGTGGTACTCGCGGCTGAACTGCGAGAGGTTGTCGTACCCGACGCGTTGGCCGACTCCGGTGACGTCGCCCGGGTGGTTGGCGAGCAGCAGCCGTGCCTCCTGCAGCCGGATCTGCTTCTGGAACTGGATCAGGCTCATCTCTGGCCGTCGCCAGTACTCCGGCGGGCCCGGCGTCTGGACCCGGGAGTTGACTTCCTCCCCCGTCTAAAGGCGGGGGATTCCAGCGGTTGCCCGCTGGGGTTCCTGCTTCACCGACGACCGCCCGGTCCGGGAAGACTCCCGTAGAGGTCTTACACCGTCTCCACAGGCAGACACCGCCTGCCCGGCGGCCAGGATGTTGCGCGCCGCGTTCGCGTCGCGGTCATGCACGGCACCGCAGTCGCACGTCCACTCCCGGACGTTCAGCGGCAGCTTCTCACGGACCGCGCCGCATTCCCCGCACAGCTTCGAGCTGGGGAACCAGCGGTCGATCACGAAGGTCGCGCCTGTACCAGGCGCTTTTGTACTCCAGCATGGAGCGCAGTTCCGTCCACGAGGCGTCGGAGATGGCGCGCGCGAGCTTGCCGTTCTTCAGCAGGTTGCGGACGGTGAGGTCCTCGATCACGACCGTTTGGTTCTCACGGACGAGGCGAGTCGACAGCTTGTGCAGGAAGTCGCGGCGCCGGTCGGCGATCCGCGCGTGGACGCGAGCGACCCTCCGGCGAGCCTTCTCCCGGTTCGCCGAACCCTTGGCCTTCCGCGACAGCTCCCGCTGCGCGCGAGCAAGGCGTGCGCGGTCGCGGCGCTCGTGCTTCGGGTTGGCGATCTTCTCGCCGGTGGACAGGGTCACCAGGGACGTGATCCCGGCGTCCAGGCCGACCGCCGTCCTGGTGGCGGGCGCGGGGGCGATGGCGTCCTCGCACAGCAGGGAAACGAACCAGCGTCCTGCCGCGTCGCGGGACACCGTCACAGTGGTCGGCTCCGCGCCCTCAGGCAGCGGACGCGACCAGCGAATGTCCAGAGGCTCGGCCATCTTGGCCAGAGTCAGATGCCCCTCGCGCCACGTGAATGCGCTGCGCGTGTACTCGGCCGACGCGCGCGACTTCTTCCGCGACTTGTAGCGCGGGTACTTCGCACGCTTGGCGAAGAAGTTCCCGAACGCTGTCTGAAGATGGCGAAGCGCCTGTTGGAGCGGGACGGGGGACACCTCCGTCAGGAAAGCCAGTTCCTCGGTCTTCTTCCACTGTGTCAGCGCGGAGGAGGACTGCAGGTAGGAGATGCGTCGCTGCTCGCCGTGCCAAGCCCGTGTTCGCTCCTCCAGCGCCTTGTTGTACACGAGGCGGACGCAGCCGAACGTGCGCGACAGCTCAGCCGCCTGCTCGTCCGTGGGGTAAAGGCGGTACTTGAACGCCCGTTTGACCTTCTGCGTCACGCCCACAATCTACCTGCTTCCGTGTGAGTGTTGGGTTTCGGCCGGGTCGCCGGTGGACGCTAGTCCTCCCCGACGGCAAACTGACTCCTTCTGCCCTGCTCCACAGGAGCCTCGTTTCCTTCCTGGCCTGAAGGCCGGGGTATCCACGAGGGACAGAACCGACGAACGCGTTCGGATGGCGTGCGGTCCTCGGTGTCCGCACCGACGCCGAGGTGTCCCCGTACGTCTCGCCCGCGCTGGCCGACGACCTCTGGGGCCTGCCGACCACCTACGTCGACACCGGCTCCGCCGAAGTCTTCCGCGACGAGGACACCGACTACGCCACCCGCATCTGGGCGGCCGGCGGCCAAGCCGAACTCCACGTCTGGGCAGGCGGTTTCCACGGCTTCGACGCCCTGTACCCGCAGGCGCGCATCTCGGCCACGGCCCGCCGGACCCGCACCGACTGGCTCGCCCGGCTCCTGACCCCGCACGGCGCCGTGTGACGCCGAGATGCGTGAGGGGGTGCGCCGGAATCCCGGCGCACCCCCTCTCCGTCACGGCAGGATCTCGACGTACCCGTCGGTTCCGTGCACGCGGATCCGCTGACCGTCCCGGATCAGCCGGGTGGCCTGCTCCACGCCCACGACGGCCGGCAAGCCGTACTCCCGGGCGATCACCGCGCCGTGGGTCATCAGACCGCCGACCTCCGTCACCAGGCCTGCGATGCCGACGAACAACGGCGACCAGCTGGGGTCGGTGAAGGTCGTGACCAGGATGTCGCCCGCCTCGAGTTCGGCCTCCGCGATGTCGAGGATGACGCGGGCCCTCCCCTCGATGGTCCCGGCGGAGACCGGTACGCCGACCAGGGCGCCCGGCGGCACGTCGTCGCGCCGGTACGCCCCGGTGAGGGCCTCGCCGTCCGACGTGAGGACCCGGGGCGGTGTGAGCGCGTGGTACGACCGGAACGCGTCCTTGCGCTGCCGGATGAGCCGGGCGTCCACCTGGTGCGAGCGCACGACGTCGTGGAGTTCCTGGAAGGTGAGGAAGAAGACGTCCTCCTTCTCGGGAAGCACCTCGGCCTGCACGAGGCGTTCGGCCTCCTCCAGCAGGGCCCGCTTGTAGACGAAGTAGCGGCTGACGATGCCGTACTTCGGGTACTCCCGGTACCCGATGAAGGTCCGGACCCGATCGATCATCCGCTTGGTCTCGTCGGCCTTCCGGTCCCCGTCCGGCAGGGCCCGCAGGCGCGACAGCACGTCCCGTTCCTTCTCCTGCGCCTTCTTCCGGCCTTCCTCGAAGCGCCGCTGGGCGGCGCCAGGCTCGAAGTTCCTGACGTTGTCGAGGATCACGGGCACGAGCGTGGTGGGGCGCTCGCGCCAACGCGGCCTCGTGATGTCGATCTCGGCGACGCAGCGCATGCCGTACCGGTCGAGGTAGCCCTCGATGGCGTCGCGTGCCTCGGTGCCCCCGGCGAGCTTCGGCAGCTCGTCCAGGAAGCCCTCGTCCTGGACGTCCTGGAGGAACGCCACCACCTCGGCGTGCGGGCGGATCACGTCCGAGACGTCGAGCAGCGCCAGTCCCATCTCCGACGTGATGTTGTCGGGGGCGGACAGCGTGAGCGTGTCAGCCGCGTTCTTCTCGCCCAGCCACTCCTGCAGCTTGTCGTTGAGCCACCAGGTGGCCTCCATCCCCGCCATGATCGCCTGCATGTTCAACGGATCACCGAGGACCCGCTTGTGCTCCTCGAAGGCCTCCAGCAGGAAGGCGAACAGCGCCGGGCCGGTCTTCGCCTGGATGTCGCGCTCCAGGGCGGCGATGGACACCTGGCTGCGCTCGATCAGCTCGGTGACGATGGCCGGATCGGTCTCGATCGTGGCGGGCGCAGCGCCGAACGGGGGCTTGCCGGGAGGTGCGTCCGGGAGCGACGGGACGAAGTCGTCGCGGTCGAGGACGGTCTCCAGGGCGTCCCTGACCAGCGGATCGCCCTTCCCCATGACGTCCAGGAGGGCGGCGCGGCTCGCGGGCGAGGCCAGGCGCCGGGTGGCGTCGACGAACAGCCTCCCGCCGGCCGCGTGCATCGGCGCCATGGCCGTCAGCTGCCACATGGACAGCCCCAGGGGCTTCATGGGGTCGGTCATCATCTGCTGATGGCCGACGGAGACGTAGACGTGGTTCTCCTCGTCCCCGGCCTCGGGGATGGGGAACAGCGTCGTGATCGGCCGGCTCTGGACGATCTGGAAGGCGTCGTCGACCAGGCACCATTCGATGTCCTGCGGGCGGCCGAAGTGCGCTTCGATCCGCCGCCCGAGCTGCACGAGCCGCACGACCTGCGCATCCGTCAGCGCCGGCTCCTCCTGCCGCTGCGCGTCGATCGCCACCTCCTGCGTGCCGCCGGCCGGCAGGGCGTGAACGGCACGCTGTTTGGCGGCGATCGCCTTGGTGACGACTTCGCCGTCCCGCACCGTGTAGACGTCCGGGTTCACCAGGCCGGAGACCAGGGCCTCGCCGAGGCCGAAGCCGGCGTCCACGGTGGCGACCTTCCGGTTGCCCGTGACGGGGTCGGCCGTGAACAGGATGCCGGCCGCTTGCGGGAAGACCATCTGCTGCACGACCACGGCCATGTGGACCGTACGGTGGTCGATGCCGTTGCGCAGGCGGTAGGTCACGGCCCGCTCGGTGAACAGCGAGGCCCAGCACCGGCTGACGTGCCGGAGGATCGCCGTGGGCCCCACGACGTTCAGGTAGGTGTCCTGCTGACCGGCGAAGGAGGCCGTCGGCAGGTCCTCCGCCGTCGCGCTGGACCGGACGGCGTAGGCGGCCTGCTCGCCGAGCCGGGTGAGCGGGCGGGTGATCGCCGCCGCGAGATCGCCAGGGATGACGATCCCTTCGATGGTCCGGCGGATCTGTGCGCTGAGCCTGCGGATCGCCTCGCGGTCGTCCTGGTCCAGGCGCGACAGCTCATCGAGCCGCTCGCCGATCGACGGCGCCTGCGCCATGATCCGCCGGAAGGCGTCCGTCGTCACGCAGAAGCCGGCCGGCACGCGGATGCCTTCGATCCGCGACAGCCCGCCCAGGTGCGCGCCCTTGCCGCCGACAACCGTGACCTGCGTTTCGTCGACCTCTGGCAGATCGATCACGTACTGCACGTCGTGCCCTCATTTCCGCAGGTTGTGGCCTCGGCCGACGATTGTGCGCCACCCCCGGGGCCTTGCCGCAAGCCCCCCGGTGCGCTATACCTTGAGAGTGGCAAGGAGAGACATCTCCTTGCCTTTGCCATTTCACCGTCCGCGGGAACCGGCGAGTGGACGTCCCACAGGCCTGCGGATGCGGCCGCGGAACCAGGAATGCGCAACGGCCCGCCGGAGGAACCGGCGGGCCGTCACGAAGACCGTGGCTAGGGGATGCGTATCGTCACGGACTTGCCGGGCTTGAGGGTGAGCTGCTTGCGGAAGTCGCCGGCGCGCAGCTCGGTGGCGGTCCCGCCGGTGCTGCGGACGGTCGCCTCGGTCACCTTGCCGTTGCGCCAGGACAGGTCCACCTCGAAGCCGCCGCGGGCGCCCACTCCGGTCACGGAACCCTTGGCCGCCCAGGCCTGGGGGAGTGCGGGCAGCAGCTCGATGACGCCCGGCCGTGAGTAGAGGATCATCTCCAGCGCGGCGGTGGCACCGCCCAGGTTCGCGTCGATCTGGAAGATCGTGTAGCTGCCCTGGCTGTACATGTCGAACCAGTTGGCCGAGGTGCCGTTGCCGTTGGTGATGGACGGCCGCAGCACCGTCAGGTACAGCTGGTAGGCCTTCTCCGCGTCCTTCAGCCGGGACCAGCACAACGACCGCCACGCGCACCCCCAGCCGAAACTGTCCATGCCGCGGGCGGTGAGCAGCGCACGGACCCCTTCGAGCAGCTCCGCCGGGCTGGTGTCGGCGGCGATCCGGTCGCCCGGGTAGAAGCCGATCAGCGGCGACAGGTGCCGGTGCGTGACCTCGCCGAGGTTGTCGGGGGTCATCCATTCCTCCAGCCAGCCGGTCTTCGGGCTGACCCGGGGCAGGTAGAGCTTGGCCTGCATCGCGCTGAGCTCGGCGGCCAGTTCGGTGTCCCGGTGGAGCACGCGGGAGGCGGTCTTGAACTCCTCGAAGAGCTCCCACGCCAGTTCCTGCCCGTAGGTGTTGCCCTTCCCGTCCGGACCGTGCTCCGGCGACCAGGAGGTGTCGTCGATCAGGACTTGTTGGGACGTGCCGTCCGTCCCGGTGACCGTGGTGCTGATCAGGCGCGCCTGCCAGAACTCCGCCGCCCCCTTCAGGACGGGGTAGATCAGCTCCAGGTAGGCGCGGTCCTGGCTGTACTCGTAGTGCCGCCACAGGGAGTTGCACAGCCAGGCGTTGCCGGAGGGGTGCCAGGCCCAGCCGCTGCCGCCGTGGATGTTGGTGGAGAACGCGACCGCCCACCCGGCGATCTTCCCCGTGCTGTTGCGGAACCGGTTGCGTCCGTCGTTGAACAGCCGCTTGGTGACGTCGGTCCAGACCGGCAGCTGGGACACGCAGTACCGGGCGAGGGCGTACGCGTTTTCGCCCAGGCCGGCCGGGTCGGCCAGCCAGTAGTTCATCTGGACGTTGATGTCGGTGTGGTAATCGGCGTACCAGTCCGGGTTGTTGTTGTGCACCCAGATGCCCTGCAGGTTCATCGGCAGCCAGTCGCGGGAGCCGGTGATGGTGAGGTAGCGGCCGTACTGGACGTAGGCGGCCTCCAGTTCCGGGTCCGGGGTGGTCGCGTCGGTGTACCTCACGGCGATGCGGGACCAGGAGTCCAGGGACCGCTGCAGCGCCGAGGACTCGCCCAGGTCGATGCTGAACCGGTTGTAGAGCCGGTGGTAGTCGGACACATGGGTCTTGAGCAGCTCGTTGCCGGACACCTTCGCCGCGGCGGCGATCTTGGCGCGGGCCACCGCGAGGGGGCCGGTGCCCGGCTCGCGGAACTTCTTCGCGGCGTCGGGGGAGTAGTCGGTGCCGCCGCACACCACGATCAGCAGCTCCCGGCACCCGGCGAAGGACAGCTTGTCGCCCTCCACGCTGACCCGGCCCGACGCACTGACCGCGGTCACTGCCGCCGCGTAGCGCAGACCGTTCTTCAGCGTCCCGGCGAACGACACGTGCCCGCTGCCGCCCGCGGTGGTCTCGCCGTGCGTGCCGGCCAGCGAGACCGTACCGGTGTGCGGCCCGCCGCTGAGCCGGACGACGACCACGTCGTCCGGATGGCTGGCGTACACCTCGCGGCGGTGGAGGTTGCCCTCGTGCAGGTACTCCGCGCAGACCACGCCGTTGCTCAGGTCGAGCCGGCGACGGTACTTGCTCACCGCCTTGCCGGAGTGGCCGGGCAGTGCGATCCGGAGCTTGGCCAGGAGGCCGAAGCTGCCGAAGTCGTCCGGACCGTACGGCAACTGGCCGTCGTCGGTCAGGGTGTCGTTGGTGCCGCCGGTCCAGAACGCGCCGTCGGTCAGGTAGAGGAAGTCGTCCGCCGGATCACCACCGACCAGCGCGCCCAGCCGGCCGTTGCCGACCGGCAGTGCCTCCTGGATGATGCGCGCCTCGTTGGCGGGCGTGCGGTACCAAAGCGACGTGGCCTTCTCCTCCGGGACGATGTCCACGCTGGTCGGACGGGCGGGAGCGGCATGTGCGGCGAACGGGTAGAGGCCGCTCGACAGGGCGAGGGCACCACTGGTGGCGCCGGCCAGGCGGAGGAAGTCACGTCGGGAAGAAGCGGACACGGCAAGGGTTCCCTTCCAGGGTCACAGCAGCCCACGAAAAGTATTCATAAATAATCAACTTGTTTCGCCCATGTCAACGGCCGATGCCAAATTAACCCGACCTTTTCCCTTGCCGCTGTTGATCTTATGGAGTTTTAGTCCGTGATTTCCCCATCTTCGGCTCGAACTCCACGGTCCATGTTGAGAGGAGGTCGGATGTCTGTGAGGCGGCGACGAAGGTGTTCTGACGGATCGTCGGGTGTCAGTGCACGCACGCGCATCGATGGCGGCGCATGATGTGGTGTCGAACGGCCGTCAGGGGGCAGGCGCGGCCGCACCGTGGGTAGGGACAGCACTGTGGACCCTGTCGAAGTGACGAACGCCGACGCCTGGACCGCCTACGGAGCCCACCACGTGGCCAGGGGCACCGACGTTCCCGACGCGGACGACATCTCCTGGGGCTTCTGGCCGGACGAACACGGCGTGGAGGCCCTGGGCGACGTGCGAGGGCGGCGGGTCGCGGACCTCGGATCGGGCCTGGGCAGGCATGCCGCCCACCTGGTCCGTGCGCACGGTGCCGACGTCGACGCCGTCGAAGCCTCGCCCACCCAGTACGAGCGCGCCGCCGCGCGTTACTCGGCCGTGCCGGGGCTGCGCCTGATCCTGGCCGACGCGGTCGAGCATCTGCGGCGGGCGGATCCGTACGAGGTGATCTACTCCGTCCACGGTTTCGCGTACGTCGACCCGCGACGGCTGCTGCCCGCCGTCGCGGACGCGCTGGCACCGGGCGGCAGGCTGGTGTTCTCGGTCCTGCACACCGACTCCGACGGCCAGGGCCCCTCGGACACCGTCACGGCCCGCCCGCAGATCCTGCCCCTGGCGGGCGGCGGGCAGCTGACCGTGCAGATGTGGGTTCTGGCACCGGAGTTGTGGCGGGACCTGCTGGAGGAACACGGCTTCGTCATCGAGGGGATCGAGGTCCTGGACGCGCCGGAAGAGGGTGTCCCGACGTCCTGCCGGCTGTTCCGCGTACGTCGGCGCACCCGGGTCACCAGCCGCCCCCGTACCACCGGCCCGCCGCCGCCGAACACCGCCCTCGGCGTCGGGGCGATCCTGCACGGCCCCCGCGGTCTTCTGCTGGGCCGGCATCGCCGGGGTACGTGGGAGCTGCCTGGGGGTTCGGTGGAAAGAGGGGAGTCGCTGGCCGGTACCGCCTCCCGTGAGGTGAAGGAGGAAACCGGCTGCACCGTACGCGAGGAGGACGTCGAGCTGCTCGGCCTGCTCCTGGACGAGGCCCAGGGCATGCTGCGGGCGACCGTGGCCGCGGTGATCACCGCATGGGACGGCGAACCGGCCGACCAACCCGGCGAGCGCGTGGGTGACTGGCGGTGGTGGCCGCTCGACCGGCTCCCGAACGGCCTGTTCGTCCCCAGCGCTCAGTGCCTGACCACCTGGCGCCCCGACCTGCCGATCGAGCACCCGCCCGCCCGGCTCCATCCCCTGCAGGCCCGCAGCGAACATGCGTGAGTCCAGGGAGCTCCTGGTCGTGTGAGGCGGCGAGCGGGGAGTGGACGCGGGTGCCCGTCGGGGTGTCAGGTCGGCTGCGGGCGGAGTCAGAAGGGAGGTGTGTCGTCCGCCGCGAGGGTCCATGACGGTCCGGCCGGGCGCGGGATCACCCGGTCCGCGTCCGCGTACGGTGGTCAAGATCAGCCGCGTCCATGGAGGCGCACCCTAACGCGTGCCGCCGACAGCCGTGCCCATCAAGCGCCCGGTGGCTCCCTCGTCAGGCCGCGTCGGCTGCCCCGGCCAGGATCCGGGCCAGTTCGGCGGGCTGGGTGATCATGGGCCAGTGGCCCGAGTCGATGTCGGCGAAGTCGACGTGCTTGGCCCGGGCGAGCTCCGGGACGTCGCCGGCGTTGATCCACTCCTGCGCCTGCGTGGGCGTGAACTCGGGGCACACGACCACGACCGGGACGTCGAACCTCCGTTCGTCCGTCAGTCGCACCACTGCCTTGGACACGCCTGCGGGTACCGGGATCGCGGCGGCCGCCAGCTCCCGCCTGGCGCCGTCATCGAGGTCGGCGGCGTCCGGTCCCTCGAAGGGGCCCCAGCCGGGGAAGGGCATGACGCCGCCCGTCACCTCGAAGAAGTCGGCGTACGGCTGACCGCCGGCGGTCGGGAAACCGCCGATGAGGGCGACCTTGGCGACCCGCCCCGGCCGCCGGTCGGCAGCCAGCCAGGCCAGCGTGGAGGCGGCGGAATGCCCCACCACCAGGGGCTTGCCGGGCGTGGCGTCCACCGCGGCGAGCACCGTCGCCAACTGGTCGTCGAGCGTGGCGGACACGGAGCCGTCCCCCTGGCCCGGCAGGGTGAGCGGTACGGGGCGGTGGCCGAGCGATTCGAGCGCGGACGCGACGCGGCCCCACACGGATCCGTTCAGCCACAGGCCGCCGATGAGCAGGATGTCCATGGTCGGTTTCCCTTCTCCAACTTCGTGGACGCCACCGTAGGAGGAGATCCGGACGATCCACTGCCGGTTCATCCGGATTAACCTGCTCCCGTGCCGAACGACCTCAGCCCCACCGCGCGGGCGCTGCGCGCCCTGGAGATCCTCCAGACCCGCCCCGGTACGACGGCCGGCGAACTCGCCGTGCGGCTGGGCGTCACCGAGCGCGCCGCGCGCCGGTACGTCGGGATCCTCCGGGAGGCCGGCATCCCCGTGGAGTCGGCCCGGGGGCCGTATGGCGGGTACCGGCTGGGGCGCGGGACGAGGCTGCCCCCGGTGCACTTCACGCAGTCCGAGGCCCTGGGCCTGGTGATGGCGGTGCTCAGCGCCCAGCCGGCAGCGGCCGGTACCGACGACCTGGTCGGCGCAGCCCTGGGCAAGGTCGTCAAGGCGCTTCCGGAGAGCGTCGGCCAACAGGCCGCGCTGCTGCGGGAGTACGCGTCGGCCGCGGCGGACCCGTACGCGGCGCGCCCCGATCCGGCCATCACCAGCGAAATCGTCGACGCCGTCGCGGCCCGGCGGCGCGTGTCGGTCACGTACCGCAGCGAGGCCGGCAACGAGTGGGAGGCGGAGGTGGACCCCTGGTCCATCGTCGTCCGCTACGGGCGCTGGTACGTGCTGTGCCACTCCCATCGTGCGGACGCGATCCGCACCTACCGGCTCGACCGGATCCGTGCGGTCCGGCCGACCGGGCACGGGTTCGAGCCGCCCGAGGGCCTCGACCCGGTGGCGGCGCTCGAGGAGAACCTGGGCCTGGGGTGGGAGTTCTCCACCCGCGTGGTGTTCGACGCGCCCCTGGCCGAGGTGGCCCCGTGGATCCGGCCGCCCATGGGGCGGCTGGAGCCCTCGGGGGAGGGATGCGTGCTGGTCGGCAGCACCCGCAACCCGGACATGTACGTGCAGGAATGGCTGGCGAGGGTGCCGTTCGCCTTCCGCGTCGAGGGCGGGGAGGAGCTGCGTGCCGCGGTTGCGGCGCTCGTGGCGCGTTTCACCGCCGCCGTGGCGGACCGGTCCTGACCACGGCCTCGACGCGGAAGGCGTGCGGGGTCGGCGTCGCTGCTTGAGCCGGTCATCGGCAAGGATGTCCCGTCAATGCGGTGATCTCCCGTGGGGCCGGGAAAGGGGATGGCGCATTTGGGGCATGTGTGCGGTCATGGGAACTTTCGTGGGTCCTGGCGGAGTGTCACGGCGCAGGCTGCTCGGTGCCGTGGCCGCCCTGACGCCCGTCGCTGCCGTTCCGGCCGTGCCCTCGGCCGGTGCGGCCGCCGTGGCGCCCGAGCCGTATGCGGACCTGGGGGAGGAGGCCGTCGCCTCGTTCCGTAGGTCGTGGGACGCCTACCGGCGGCTGGCCTGGGGCCGTGACGAGCTGCGGCCGCTGCGTGGCTGCGGTGCGGACTTCTTCGTCCGGGGTCACACGTTCGGCCTGACGATCGTCGAGGCGCTCGACACGCTGTACCTGATGGAGCTGGACGAGGACCTGGCCGCGGCCGTCCATTGGGTGCGCGACGAACTCGTCCTCGACCAGGACGTGTCGGTCCAGGTCTTCGAGTCGATCATCCGGCTGGTCGGCGGGCTGCTGTCGGGGTACCTGGCGACCAGGGAACCCGTGCTGCTGGATCTGGCCCGCGACCTCGCGGACCGGCTGATGCCCGCCTTCGTCAAGTCACCCACGGGCGCCCCCTACCGCTACGTCAACCTCTCCACGGGCGCGGTGGGCGGCCAGGTCAACTACGTCGCCGAGATCGGCAGCTGCATCACCGAGTTCGGGGAGCTGTCCCGGCTCACCGGCGACCGCTCCTACTACGGTGCGGCCAAGCGGGCGCTGCGCGCGGTCTACGAACGCCGCTCGCGGCTGGACCTGGTGGGCACCAGCATGAACGTCGAGACCGGGGCGTGGACCGGCACCACCGCCACCCTCGATCCGCCCGTCGACTCCTTCTACGAGAGTCTGTGGCACGGCTGGGCGCTGTACGGCGACGAGGAAGTGCACACCTGGTACACCACGCTGACCGCCGGGATCTTCCGGTATCTCGCCGACCGGGACACCGGGCGGCTGTGGTTCCGGCAGGCGCAGATGACCACGGGCCGCGCAGCCGGCCACGTCGAGTCCGGGCTGACCGCCTTCTACGCCGGCCTGCTCGCCCAGAGCGGCCACCTCGCCGGCGGCGAGAGCTACCTCGACAGCTGGACGGCCGTGCTCGACACCTTCCGACTGCCGCCGGACCTCTTCGACTACCGGACCCTGCGGGCGATCGACCCGTCCTACCCGCTGCGCCCGGAGTACGCCAACTCCTGCCTGCTCCTGTGGCTCACCACCGGGAAGGAGCTGTACCGCGCACGCGCCCGCGAGATGTTCGGCCGTCAGGAGCGCTACTGCAAGGTCCCCAACGGCTACACGGTCGTCCGGGACGTGACGGTGTCCCCGATGGAACTGGGGGACCTGACCCCGGCGTACTGGTTCAGCGAGAACGCCAAGTACTACTTCCTGCTGTTCGCCCGGGCGCGCCGCTTCGACTACCGCTCCAGCTATCTGACGACGGAGGGCAACGTCCTGCGCGGGCTGCTGGCGCCTGGTGCCGCGTCCGGCACCGTCGGCCCTGCCGGGAAGTGACGCGGGGCCGCCCGGCCGCCCCGGTGGTCACCCTTCATCGCCCGCGTGGGCGAGCAGTTCCTCGGGCGACCAGGCCAGGCGCCCGTCCGCGAAATCGGCCAGCACGCCCCGTACCCACGCCAGCTCCGCCGCCGTCATCGTGCGCACGTACCCCAGCTCCAGCGTCGCGATCCGCGGCAGCCCGCTGTCCGCTTCCCGGGCGAGGTCCGCTTCGTGCTTCGCGAGGGCCGTCTCCAGGGCCTCGGCGCGGCGGCCGAGCGCATCCCGCAGTGCCTCCGGCGTCAGCATCATGATGAGCGACAGCGCGGCGGGAAACTCGGGGAACTCCTGCTTCGGCGTGGCGAGCATCTCGTCGAGCCAGCGGTGCGCCGCCTCGCTGCCCGCCTCGGTGACCTCGTACACGGTGCGCTCCGGGTACTGCGCGTCCCGGCCCGTCTCGCGGACGGCGATCAGCCCGGCGGCGAGCAGGCGCTCCATGGTCCGGTACAGGCCGGCCCGCTGACCGACGTTGACGACCTGGTCCTTGCCCCATTCCTTGAGCAGCCGCTGGATGCCGTAGGGATGCAGCGGCTTGTAGTGCAGCAGGGCCAGGACGGTCAGGGCGAGGGGGGAACTCCGGGGCGCAGTGCTCATGGCCCGATGCTACCCACGGTCGAACTAGTTGACCAGAGACTAGTTGCAGTGCAACTATCACGTCATGACGAACTCGACTGGCACCACGAACGGCAAGGTCCGCTCCGCACTGGTCATCGGCGGCGGCATCGCCGGTCCCGTCACCGCGATGGCGCTCCGGCAAGCGGGCATCGAGGCGACGGTCTTCGAGGCGTACGACGGCCCGGCCGACGAGGCCGGCGGCGGCATGGGACTGGCGCCGAACGGATTCCAGGCGTTCGACGCGATCGGCGTGGGCGACGCGGTCCGCGCGGTCAGCACCGAGATGAACGGCATGGTGCTGCAGAGCTGGAACGGCAAGAAGCTGGCCGAGTTCGGCACGCTGCCCGGTATCGATCCGACGCGCTTCGTGTTCCGCGCGGAGCTGTTCCGGACCTTGCGCGAGGCCGCCGAGGAGCGGGGCGTGGCCACCGTCTACGGCAGACGCATCGTCGACGCGGGCGCGGACGCCGAGGGTGTCACCGCGCGCTTCGAGAACGGCAGCACGGCGACGGCGGACGTGCTCATCGGCGCGGACGGACTGCGCTCCACGGTCCGCGGCCTGATCGATCCGACCGCCTCCGCACCGCAGTTCGCGGGCACGGCCGGGTTCGGCGCCATGGTCGCCGACGCCGGCGTCGCGCCCACCGACGGCATGATGCACATGACCTTCGGCAAGCGCTGCTTCTTCGCCTGGCAGGTCTTCGCGGACGGCACGGGCCTGTGGTTCATCAACCTGCCCGTGGCGCAGCCGCTCTCGGTCAACGAGCAGCGCGAGCGCGGCGGCGCCTATTGGCTGGAACACCTGGCGGAGGTCTGCGAAGGCGACGCCACCCCGGCCGGGCGGATGCTGGCGGCCACCGACCCGAAGACCATGCTCTTCGCCGGCAGCACCGAGAACATGCCGCAGCCGGTGCGCTGGAGCCGCGGTCGGATGGTCCTCACCGGGGACGCCGCCCATGCGCCCTCCTCCAGCTCCGGCCAGGGCGCCTCGCTCGCCGCGGAGAGCTCCGTCGAACTCGCCCGCTGCCTGCGCGACCTGCCCCTGCCTCAGGCGCTGGCCCGCTACGAGGAACTGCGCCGGCCCCGGGTGGAGCGGATCATCAAGGAGACCGCCCGCACCAACGCCCGCAAGGCCGCGGGCCCGGTCGCGCGGGTGATCCGCGACGCGCTGCTGCCGACGATGTTCAAGCTGATGAAGCCCGAGAAGAACGCCTGGCAGTTCCGGTACCCGATCGACTTCGACGCCCCGGTGGCGTGATGACCGGAACCGGCTGAGCTGCGAGGAGTCACCCGGTCGGCTACTGAATGTGCACGCCATGCAACGCAGGGTGATTCTTGCTGTGGGCTCGCTGCTGTCCATGCCAGCTTCCTCTCCGGGCGGTGTCTGCCGCGCACTGTGAGCCCCTTCCTGGAGGTGACGTGTTGTCCCGAATAGCCCTGCCTCAGGCGTCCCTAAGGCGACGCCGAGGTGGTCTGCGGATGTGGACGATGGCCGCGAGCGTGGCCCTGGCGTCCAGTGCTCTGACAGGTGCCGCGCACGCGGAGAGCACCGGCGGCGGTCGGGCTGACGCCGTGAAACCCGGCGCCACGACCGCTCTCGCCGACCCGTGCTTCCTCTTCCCCTACTTCCCCGGGTACTGCCCGAGCCGCCCCGGCTACCACGGCTACCCCGGATACCCGGGCCGTCCGTGGCATCCCGGCCGACCGGGCATCCCCGGGCCTCCTGGCCCCCAGGGCCCGCCCGGACCGCCTGGAACTCCCGGAGCGCAGGGTCCGGCTGGTCCGGCCGGGCCTGCCGGCCCGCAGGGTGACCCCGGGACCCAGGGCCCGCCCGGAACGCAGGGACCGGCCGGGCCTGCCGGCCCGCAGGGCGACCCCGGAACGCAGGGTCCGCAGGGCCCGGCTGGACCGCCCGGACCTGCCGCCGCCCCCCACGACCTCGTGGACTTCAGAGTCGGCGACGGAACGTTCACCCCGCCAGCCGGGGTCACCAGGGTCTTCGTCCAGGTGTGGGGTGCGGGCGGGGGCGGCGGTGGAATCGGACTCATCCCCGTCCCCCTCGGCGGAGGCGGCGGTGCCGGCGGCTTCGCCTGGTGTCCCGTGGACGTGACACCCGGGACGGTCTACAACGTGACCGTCGGTCTAGGAGGGGCCGGTGCCAACGCCGTCGGCGTGAACGGTACCAACGGGGCGAACACCGTCCTGTCCGGCCCGAGCGGTATCCTCGCGAGGGGTGACGGCGGCACCGGAGGACGCGCCGGCCTCCTCCCCCTGACTCCCAGTCCCGGCGGCAACGGCTTCTGCTCGGTCGGCGGTACGACCCGTCAGGGCGCCGAGGGCCAGCCTCCCGTCGTGGCCCAAGGGCTGGCCGGCCCTGGCGGCCAGCCGGCGGTGAGCGGCATCGTCGAGCCTGCCCCACAGGGTGCGGGCACGGGCGGCGACGGTACCGTGGCCGCGCTGATACCCGCCGACAACGGTGGTGACGGATACGCCGTCATCTGGTGGTAGCCGAGGACACGCATCAGGCCCGGCGCACCCTTCGGTGCGCCGGGACCTGAGGTCTTCGCGCCATGACAGGCTCGGTTCGGTATGACGCAGCAGATCGCGGGCTCGGGTGCAACGGCCGCAACCGATCCGGTACCTTCGGTGCATGCCGGATGTGAGCGTGGACTACACCGAAGCCGAGTTGCGGCAGTTGCAAGTCGCCGCCGCAGCCGCGGGGATGTCCGTCGAGGACTACATCCACGCCACGACCGTCCTCGAAGGGCGCCGCCGGGTCTTCGTCTCCACGGCGCTCGACTTCCACGACGCCCATGCGGCCGCCTTCGACGGGGCCTTCCCCGACGACGCACCCCGCCCTGGAGCGGGTGCCGCCGCCTGATGGAAGTCTTCACCGACGTCCGCTGGCTCCTGGAGATCCAAGAGGCCCGCATGACGGACCTGGCGGTGCGCGACTACTCCGCACTGGTCGCAGCTGTCGCCCGGCACCGCGTGAACACCCCCGCCTTCGGCGCCGATTACGACGAGGCCTGGCGCGCGGCCGCCCTGATGCACACCATCATCCAGCTCCGCCCCCTCCCCGCGCGCAACGCCTTGTTCGGCGCGATGGCAGCGGTGGCCTACATGACGGCCAGCGGCCACACCCTCAATGCGCCCTACGCCCCGGTGGAGCTCGCCCGCGACATGGTCAGCGGCAAGGCCGACGTGTTCACCGCCGCCGAACGCATCCGCTCCTGGCGAGCGTGAAACGCAGGGCTGGCCGGGAACTCTGTTGCCGTTGATGTCTGAGGGCCCGCGGAGCACAGTGTGCCGGTTGCAGCCGCGAGTGGGCACAGATTGACGCTCACCGCTGCGGTAGCCAAGCTGGTGAGGGGGCTGGTGGAAGGGACCGCGGCCGTGAGTGCTGGAAAGAGTGGACTTCCCCGGCTGCTGACGGCCGCCGAGACAGCGGCGCCGGCGGATGCCGTCGACGTGGTCGCGGAGGACCTGCGGCGGCGTTTTCAGGCTACGAAGGTCTCTTTCCTCATCGTGGACCTGACGGGGAAGGCGGTGGCGCGGCTGTCCACCGCCGGGGCAGTGGGGGGTGAGCGGGAAACGGAACGGATCCCCCTGTTCGGCAGCGTCTACGAGCAGGTGATCCGTACCCAGCGGCTGTATCAGGCGGCGACGAGCCGCGGACAGCGAATGATCATACCGGTCACCAACCGGGGGGACGCCATTGGACTGCTGGAGCTGCTCCTGCCGACCGACTGCGGCGAAGACGTCCTTGATGCCGTCGGGGAAGCCGCCCATGCGCTGGCCTATGTCGTGATCGCCAACGGGCGCTTCACCGACTTCTACACCTGGGGCAAACGCTCTAGGCCCCCCACCCTGGCAGCGGAGATCCAGTATCAGCTGCTGCCCGCGTCGCTGTCCTGCGAGGCCGCGCAGTTCACCCTGTGCGGGAGCCTGGAGCCCTCCGAAGACCTCAGTGGCGACACCTTCGACTACACCGTGGACCGGGACACCCTGCACCTCTCGGTGACCGACCCCATGGGGCACGACATCGACGCCGCCCTGGCCGCCACGGTCCTGGTGGGCGCTCTGCGCGGCGCGCGCCGTGTGGGAGCCGGCCTGGCCGAGCAGGCCCGCCGGGCCGACCAGGCCCTGGCCGAGCACGGCCAAGGTCACGCCACCGGGCAGCTCCTGCGCATCAACCTCCACACCGGGCAGGCCCAGCTCGTCAACGCCGGTCACCCCTGGCCACTGCGCGTACGCAAGGGGGTCGCGGAGGTGATCACCTGCGAGGTGGACCATCCCTTCGGGCTCTCCGCGTACGCGCCGCACCCTCACCGGGTCCAGGACATCGATCTGCGCCCCGGCGACCGTCTGCTCATGCTGACCGACGGCATGCTCGAGCGCCATGGGCAGCAGGTCGACCTGCTCGACATGCTGGAGCACACCCGGGACCTGCATCCGCGTGAGACCGCGCTGACCCTGACGTCCGCAGTCCGTGACGCCGCCGGCGGCCGGCTCGAAGACGACGCCACCGTGATGTGCCTGGACTGGCACGGCCCCCAGGAGACCCAGCGGCACGTCAGCTCCGGCGCGGACATCGAGCAAGCCTCAGCCGGCCGCGGGAAGCAGCAGCAGTGATCAGTGAGCTCTCCTGCCACTGGCCGCTTCTGGCGCGCATCCGCGACCGTGTCACCGAACTGCATGTGGCCGCGGCCAAAGCCACCCTGGCGGCAGGCGGCCGTGTGGAGCGGCTCGCCGCAGAAGGACGTATCTGACCCACCGCCCATGGGGTACACGGGGCCGCGCGCCGGCTTCGCACCGGCCACGGTCACTCGTTCCGGATGATCCACTCCCGGGCGAGTTCCGCGACCCAGGCGGCCGCCGCGTCGGCAGCGGGCGGGGGTGCGCCGACGACGACGAGTTCCGAGACGCCCGCAGTGGCGAGGGCCGGCAGGTGCTCGGGCGTGCCGTCGCTCAACGCGACGGCGACCGTGAGCTCGTCGAAGGCGCGACCTTGGCGGGCGCACTCGTCGGCGAGGACGGCGACGTGCGAGCCGACGTCGGCCACCGGGACGTTGAAGCCGTACCAGCCGTCGGCGTGCCTGACCGCGCGGCGCAGGGCGGCGTCGCTGTGGCCGCCGACCACGACCGGGAGCCGGCTACCGCGCCGTGGCTTCGGGTTGACCCGGATTCCGTCGAAGCGGGTGAACTCGCCCGCGAAGGAGGCCGGATCCTCGGCCCAGAGGACGCGCATCGCGGCGAGGTACTCTTCGGCGCGCCGCCCACGCCCGGCGAAGGGGACCCCGAGCGCGGCGAACTCCTCGGCCGACCAGCCGACCCCGACCCCGAGGCAGAAGCGCCCGGCTGAGAGCACGTCGAGTGTGGCGGCCTGTTTGGCGACCAGGACCGGGTGGTGCTCGGGCAGTAGGAGCACCCCGGTGGCGAGTTCGATCCGGCTGGTGACGGCTGCCGCGTAGCTGAGCGCGAGCAGCGGGTCCAGCCAGTCCGCGTCCGCGGGTACGGCGATCCGGCCGTCCGCGGAGTAGGGGTAATGGGAGGTGGGCGCGTCCACGAGCACCACGTGCTCGCCGCACCAGAGCCGGGCGAAACCGTGCGTCTCCGCGGCTGTGGCCACCGCCCCGATGACCTCCGGACGGGCACCGTCACCGATGCCGAGCGCGTGCAACCCCACTCGCATCCGCCACCTCCTGGCGTCACCCTAAGCGCGAAGTGCGGACGCCTTCGGCGTGACGTGGCACGCCGCGCGTGGTGGCGGCGCAGCGCGTCACCCGGACGGACGGGGCACCGCGGGTGTCCGCCGTGTCATCGCGACGCCGGACCGGGGAGTGCCTTGGGGCGTGACGGCCTGGGGGTGGGTGTTGCCTGGGGGCCGGCCGAGGAAGCCCTGCGATTCGCGCGTCGCGAACTCACCCGTGAGGGCGACGCGCGGATGGAATGTGGACCCCTACGCCTCACGGGACGCCCTGAAGCCGCTTGCCGGATGGGGTGCCGGGGAACCGGCGGTACGGCTCGACGCAGGCAGCCCGGGGGGGGGTTCTTCGCGCACCCGGTTCAAATGAAGTTCGCCCGCAGCCGGTGTCCCGGGTGTTTTGGCGGTGGTTTCGTGGTGGTGAACCCTCTGCGGAGGGTGATGTCACACGGCTCACGGAAGCGGTCCGGCGGCGCAGGAGCACACTGTCGGCCACCCCCGCCCCCAACAGCAGGTTTACCACCCCCGGAGCGCTGATCCGCCCCGTTCACGCCGTACCCCGCGCCCGGACCGTCCTGATTGAGTGGATCACAGGGTCGCCGCCGTCACGTCGTCACCGACCGCTGCGGTCACCTCTGTTCGTTCACCAGCCCTGCTGGAGGGAATGTGTCCACACTGGACAGCGCCACCGGTCCCGCCGTCGAAGAACCCGCCGCTGATCCCGCGGCCGAGCAGCTCACCAGTCTGAGCACCCGCGCGGCACGCCAGCTCGCCACGACCACCAAGTCCGAACCGCAGATGCAGGCCATCACCTCGCGATGGCTGCTGAAGGCCCTGCCGTGGGTGGACGTCAAGGGCGGCACGTACCGGGTCAACCGGCGCCTCCAACTGCGCACGAACCGTGGCCGTGTGCACTTCGAGCACAACGGGAGCGACGACATCCGCGTCATCCCGCAGTCGCTCACGGAGCTGCCGATCCTGCGCGGCTACGCCGACACGGACGTCCTGCGGGAGATCGCCGGCCACTTCCGGCCCCAGGAGGTACGCGCCGGACAGGTGCTCTTCGAGGCTGGCCAGCCCGTGACGGAGGTGTACCTGGTCGTCCGCGGCCGGTTCACCCGCTACACCTGCGGCAAGTACGGTGACGAGGGGATCATCGGGGTCGTCACCGACGGCGACCAGCTGGGCGACGAGGCCGTGGGGCAGCCCGACCCGCTGTGGTCGGCCTCGGTGCGGGCCGAGACGGCCGGGGTGGTCCTCGCGATGCCCTGGGCCGCTGTGGAGGACCTCACGCAGCGGGCGCCCTCCCTCGGCGCGCATCTGCGCTCCTACGTCGACCGGCAGCACCGGCCGATGAACCGCAAGGGCGAGGCCGACGTCCCGGTGCAGGCCGGCCACGTGGGCGAGCCGACGCTGACGGGCGGCTTCGTGGACTACGACCTCGCCCCGCGCGAGTACCAGCTGTCCCTCACCCAGACCGTCCTGCGGCTCCACAGCCGCGTCGCCGACCTCTACAACGACCCGATGGACCAGACCGAGCAGCAACTGCGCCTGACCGTCGAGGAGATCCGCGAACGCCAGGAGTGGGAGCTGGTCAACAACCGGGAGTTCGGCCTCCTGCACAACGTCGACTACGGCCAGCGGGTCAGCACCTTCGCCGGCCCGCCGGCCCCGGACGACATGGACGAGCTGCTGTCGATGCGCCGCAAGACGAAGGTCTTCCTCGCCCACCCCAAGGCGATCGCCGCCTTCTTCCGGCAGTGCAACCGGCGCGGCCTGATGCCCGGCACCGCGAGCCTGGACGGCCACGATGTGCCGGCGTGGCGCGGGGTCCCGATCCTGCCCTGCGGCAAGATCCCGATCAGTGACGACCAGACCACCAGCATCATCGCGTTGCGCACCGGCGAGGCGGACCAGGGCGTCGTCGGCCTGCACCAGACCGGCATCCCGGAGGAGTACCAGCCGGGCCTGAACGTCCGGTTCATGGGCATCGACTCCGCCGCGATCATCAGCTACCTCGTCACCGCCTACTACTCGCTGGCCATCCTCGTGCCCGACGCGGCAGGGATCCTGGAGAACGTCCAGGTCGGCCGGCTCCCCGAATGACGGCCTGGAGCACCCCGTGACCACACACCCCACCGCCTTCACGCTGCCCGGACC